>JAKFYA010000138.1 GCA_021731095.1 Acidobacteriota bacterium
GGAGAGCATGTCGGATATAGGTGGAATCAGGTGCTGCTTAACCGTATTCGTGTCGGAACGGAGCGCGAGCCAGCGCAGCACCTCAGCGCACCCCGCCTGAATCTCAGCATCCGTGTTGTTGACCCCGGCCAGCAATTCCGTCAGGCCGCCGAACCCGACATCGGTCAAGGCAGCGAGTGCATCCTCCCGCACGCGGTGAGTTTGTGCCGTAAATGCAGCGATGAGTGCCGATCGGGCAGTCACTGAATCAATGCGGCCGAGGCAGTAGGCTGCTGCTGACCTGAGGAAGTAGTCCTTCGTCTGATCACCAAGAATAGCTGCGAGCGTAACAGCCGCTTCCTCGTTGCCGACTTCGCCAATCGCGATGACGGCCTCTAGTTGGTCGGCCTTGTCAATGGCGCTGAGGTCGGCGGCGAACAGCGTCGCGACCGTACTCCCGTGAACCGCAGCGAGGTAGACCTTAGCCTCCAGGCGGACATAGATGTCTTCATCGGCGTTGGCGGCGATGACTCCAATGTCCCCGTGGAGAGCGGTTTCACGTCGCGATCTGGCGAGCTTTACCCCGGCAAAGCGGACGGGAAGGTGCTGGCTGCGAAGCATCGCGCGAAGCGTGGTCTCGTTCAAGGTGTTCGCACACGCTAGGACGTCCGAGGCCTGCGGCGATACGTTGCATGCCACCACTTGGTTCTTCGCCACACGGTCGCCAACCCGGTACAGCACACGGAGGCCCCTGCAACCCTTCCGCCACCTCTGGCCGTTGGTATCAGTGACTGTTACGAAACTCGCAGTGATACCCGAGATGGCGCCGTCGCAGGGCGAAAAACATGACTTCCATGTCAGCGTCGTCTCGGCGCCTTCTTCAGCCCCCTTCCGTTGTGTGGTGTCCGGCGTTACGCTACGAAAGGCCGTGACCGTGAAGTAATTCACTGCACCGTCTGGTCTCCACTTGACCCACTCCCGCTCGTTCCAATACGAGGTGTCGCTTGCCAGGACGCCACGTGTCCAATGCGGCGTGACCGTCAGATGCGCGGTAGTTTCCTCGCTGCAAATCGGCGTCGCGATCAGATCGTCTCCGACCATTCCGTAGTCCCACTTGCGTTCAGGAATGGTTGGACTGTGCGACATGGACAGCTTGGGCTCGCTCTTGGCCCTGACTTCAATGCGCTGTCCACAGCGTCTGCACACAAGATCTGGGATTCGGACCCGCTTTCTCTTCACGTCCTTCCAGATCTTTGCCTCCAGCGACCCCCGCTCCAGCTCTAGAACTTCGTGGCCGTGGGAGGCCAAGTCGTTCCTGACAACGCGGCTTCCGATCGCGCCCATGGCGATCTTGTGGAAGAAGGAAGAGTCAGACTTATAGGACGGCATGAGATCTCTGGTCGGCCGGCCCCTGGCGCGGCCTGTTCCGACGCTAGAATCTCACGAAAACGGCTGCGGACCCCCAATAGTGCTGTGTTCTGCGGATGTGTGCCTCAGCGAAGCCCGTGGTAGTCTCAGCCCGTGGGATCTGCGTCCCGCTCGCGCAAGGCGAGTGGTGGGCGTCCCAAGCGGCAAATTGAGCTGCCAGCACGGTACTCACGCGAGTTTCCGGTGAATCAGGGTCACAACTACCTGGTGCGTTCGATCCCCACCGACACATGGACGGCCGCGCGGAAGCGGGCGACGGCTGACCAGAAGGCGATTCGTGTTGTGGTGATTCGGGCGTTGGAGCTCTATGCCGCCGGGCGCCTCAAAATCTGAAGGCACTGACGCCAACTAATTGTCTTCGGTTTGACAAGGTATATACCTTCTGAAACTCTTCTGAGCACGCACTGCGACTGAACTGGGCAGTTGAGCCCCGAACGGCGCGTTCAAAGTGATGCCATGGAGAAACCGAGTGACCATCGATCTGAAACAGGCCGTTGCTGCTGGAATGCTGTTCGTCATTTCACTCGTTCCTGTCGCCGTCTCTGCTCAGCAGCGCCAGGCCGGAGCGGTCCAGGCAAAGCCGACATCGCCCTCTCGACGGGTGCCACCAAAGGCTGTCGTCGCCCACAAGCCCGCCGTGATGGACTTGCTTGAATCGGCTAGTCAACTTGGCGGGCCCTATCCGACAGAGCAGGCATGGGCGCCACAGGTGGAGGCACTCGTGACGACGATGATGAAGATGCCGCTGCCTGTCCCGGCACAATGCGCCGAGGAGCTCCGTGCCATTTACGGGTACGAGACTCTCAGGACGCTGACGGCTGAGGACCTCGCCCTTCGCCTCTCTCCGAAGGATGTGGCGGTAAGTGCGGCTGTCCTCAAAGTGGTAACTAGTCCGATTGGAGTAAGCAATCCTGACACTGCGGCCTCAGATCGCGCCGTCTTCGCCGCCGCGGGACAAGCACTGGGGCGAGAGGCCACCGAGGCCGACATCAACAAAATCATGCGTGAGACACCCATTGCGGTTGCATTGTCAGTGACCGTCGCGAGACAGGCCATGACAAGGCGCGGTCAAGCGATGATGCGAGCATGTGTCGGGCAATAGCGGCACCGAGTAGGCCCTCGATCTAGAAGGCGCAGACGGACCGCCGCTCGGCTGGATGCGCGACTCCTAGAAGTGAGGCGGTTCAGCTCATCTGGCGCCGCCAGCGCTGGGAGTAGAATCCGGCCTGCTGGAGAATCCATGAAGACCGTCATACGCGGAAGCCTCGTCGCCCTGCTCTGCATCGGGGCAACCGTGCAGGCCTGGAACAATGGGCAGACCGGCAATACGACGACTACGAGCGCTACCGAATGCCGCGACCCGCCCTATTCCACCCACGACTGGATTGCGGACCACGCGCTGGCGCTGCTGCCGAGCGACGAGCAGGC
Organism: Acidobacteriota bacterium; assembly: GCA_021731095.1. Taxonomy (GTDB): domain Bacteria; phylum Acidobacteriota; class Vicinamibacteria; order Vicinamibacterales; family UBA2999; genus JAKFYA01. Next base: position 2,836 of record JAKFYA010000138.1, read on the forward strand.
CTGGCTGGTGCCGTACAAGGCCCTCTACCTAGTCGCCACCGAGGCGCCGGACAACAAGACCATCTACTCGGCGTGCCATACGCCGAATCGAGGCTATGACGACCGCGCCAAGGGGCACAGCGTGGAGTGGAATGCCGGGGCGACGGCGATGCTCAACGACCGGCCAGCGGTGCGGGCGCAAGAGGAGTACAGCAAGGCCGTCGTGGCCTTCCAGCAGGGCAAGCCGGCTGAGGCGGCGTTCTACCTGGGGGCGATGGCGCACTACATCGGCGATGTGAGCCAGTACGGGCACGCGTGGCGCGACGAACAGCACCACGGCGACTATGAGAGCTGGGTGTCGAAGCGCACCGCATCGTTCAGTGGCGGGACGTTTGACGCGGCCGTGAGCCTGGATACGCTCGTCCGGCGCACGCCCCGCACGGCGGCGATGCGGGTGTCGCACGCCACGTTCGTCGGGCAGGGCCGCATCCTCTCGGCCCAGACGATGGACAGCCTATTTGCGTCCAAGCCACCGGAGTATGTGGAGAGTATCGGGGCGTCCCTCAACCTCGGCGTCAACGAGCTGGCCGACGTGCTGCACACGTTCTACCTGAACGTTGTCAGCGAACAGCCCTGACATGGCTGACACCCGGGTGCGCGTGCGCTGAGCGACGGCGGGAGTCCGCGCCCCCCCCCACCGCCGTTCAGTGCGTACCGGGGCGGTACACAATCCGGCCCGCCGAGTTGAGTACGACCAGGTGCACGGCATCGCTCGGCGCGCCGGTCTCCTGCATCCGAGCCGCAAGGGCATCAATGGCCGCGAAGGCCTCCGTAACCGTCGGGTGTTCACTGAGCACGGTGGCCTCGTGGGCGACCCGGTTGCCCCATGGCTGCACGACCTTGAACACGGGAGATGCTCCGAGAGAACGGTGTGCTCTGGCCGTCTATTTGATCGTCGGCGGTTTACACACGCCGCATGGGCCGAGGCCCCGCTCCACGGCTTCCTTGAGGGTGGATGCGATGCGGCTGCGGCTCAGGGAGCGGCAGCCGTCTCGGTGGTACTTCTGGCCGGTGCGCGTGATGTAGACCGTGATCGTCTCGGGATCAGGCTGTTTCTGCGCCGCGAACGCATCCACCGACAGGGGGGCGACGGTCGGCGTCAGGCTGACGAAGCCCAGCGCCGGGAGCAGGACGACGAGGAGCACCAGGAGCAATCGCTTCATCATGAGGGTGACCTCCAGGTTCAAGTGAGACGCGGCGTCCGAAATGGCGTGATCCTACCGTCTTCCCGGCGGAGCCCGGCAACAAGAATCGGGACTGCACGCGCGGCAGTCGTCCGGTTCTCGCTCGTGAGGTGTTGCTGCACCACAAAGCGCGTTCCTGGCAGGGCGCGGTGATTCCGCTGCCTGTGCGACAGGGCGTCACCGAGGCATGGTGCCTGCGCACCGGGGAGGTAGACTCCGCAGGTCTCTTGCTGACTTAGGGTCACTGCTGCTCGGCGGCCGTCAGGAACACATGCGATGTTTCCCACAGCATTGCAGCGATCTGTACCGAGAGGGCTCTGCACTGTCACACGCGCACCGGATTCCAGTTCCGTTGCGCGTGAAACACTTCAGCACGCGTGCAGATCCCTCACCGCATCTGCCGAGCGTCACCGCCGAGGCTCATTAATCGTTCATCATTGAAACAATCGCGGGCCGGTGCGCCGGCCTCGCGCCGTGCGACGGCTGTCATCGCTGGTAGCTCACGGCTACACATCGTGCGGTCTCCTCGGCGTAGTCGCGGCTCCGGTTGCCACCTCCCGGTGGCATTCTCGGCAAATCGTCGCATCTCCCGGATCGTTTCTGGTGCGTCCGGGCTCGTGGACCCATGGAAGCACCAGGGCGAGGCTCAGAAATCAGCCCAGAACGTCACCGGGCGGTTCTGGGCACTATCCGGGTCTGACGGTCTGAGCTGGTTGACGACGTCTCCGAGCAGCGGTGATGCTCGGACTGCCGGAAATGCGGAATCTTCCGCAGCAGTTGGCCCTTGCCGGACGTCGGACGGTCGGCTACTCGTACGCGAGTAGCGCGAATAGGTTGTCGGTGGCAAGGCTGCTGGCGACTCGTCGGTTTGTCGAACTCATGGTGGCTCCGATTCGCCGAGAACCCTGCGAGCCGTGCGGCGATCGGCAGGTCCGCCGATCACGGGGCTACGGACCGCCATAGCTCCGGCAACACCCTGACGGTGCGGCAGGTCTAAGTCGATTGAACACGCCCGAGCACCACGGTATGCTGCGTCCGCCGGCCGGATATCGGGATATCGGGATATCGAGGTCGGCCTACTACTTGTTAGCCACCCGGGCGGGCGTGGACCATGAATAGAGACGACCTTGTTCGTGACACCTACGCGCATTTCGGTCTCGCCATCTTCAAGGCCCAAGTGCTGGAGCACGGCATCGTGAATGCCATGGTCGTGACACGCATGCCCGACCATGGGCGAATCAACCGACGGGACATCGACGCCTTTCTGGATAAGCAGTTTGAGAACACGTTGGGCCAGCTTCTACGTGAGTTGAAGAAGTACGCGGCGGTTCCGGACGACGTCTCGCAGTTACTCGCGGGCGCGCTTTCGACTCGGAATTGGCTTGCTCACGACTACTTCCGAGAGCGTGCGGAGGACTTTGTCACTGACGCAGGATGCCATCGCATGATCGCCGAGTTGGAGGGCGCGCAGCAGGTGTTTGATCAGGCCGACCAGCGGCTCAGTTGGTTGGTCAAACCGATTCGCGAGAGATTCGGCGTCACCGACGCAGCGATTGCAAATGAGGTTCGGAGACTCTCGGACGTGCAGTTCGGGTTGGATGGCTAACTATCGAATGGAGCCGACGCGCCGATCGTCTCGTGCCATCATGTCGCCGCGGCGTGTGGCTCATCTGAAACGTTAGACCGCGAAGGAAGAAACCGATGATGGATATCACCCGGGTAGGAGCCATCACAGCGGTCGTGGTCTGCCTCGCAGTTGCCACCAGCGCACAAATCGCGCCAGAGGAAGGCGACGTTCAGAAGCTATTGGCCACTCGTAGCCTTAAATGCACGTTCCCCTGGTACGCCTCCGCCGATTGGGATGAGGACCGGCCACAGGTCAAGAACGCAACCCAAGCCAAGTTCGGGTTCATCATTGACGGAATCGACTACCAAAAGGGAACTGCTCGGTTGATCGGAAATGCTGGGGCCGAGAACTTGACCGCTGCTTCTGGCGCGTTGTCGGTCTCGTTTGTCGAACGGGTACCCGTAGGCACGTTCAATCTCACGACTGTCTATGCCTGGAGAAACAGAGCGGGGCATTTCAAGGCCGTACATTCACGGCATACCGCTATCGGCGGGCCGAGTCCGTCTCAGAACTATGGGTCTTGCCAGCCGTGGTAGCGCCGACTAATAGACCGTTGCAGGTGGATCCTCGTTATGTTCCAAGAGTGGCCGTCGCCTCACCGGGGGATGGACTCGTGAAGAGTGTGCGGGTACTCAGTGTGGCACTTGGCGTCAGGAGGATCGAAGGATGCGTGGATTGAAGATCGTGTACCTGTTGCTGTTGACACTGGCGCTTTCCGGCTGTGCCTTGACCGCCACAATGGTTCCGGTGGAGGGCCCGCTCAGTCAGCAACGACCGGCGCCCGTGATTCAAGTCAAGGCCGACGGAATCATGGGGAATAGCGGCAATATCGTGTTCGCCATGCCTGGTGGAGAGACGTGCAAAGGTCGGTGGTCATCGGCCGCCGGTGCCGAAGTCACCGTCGGTGCCGCCAGCCTAATCTCGCAGTACGGTTCCACCGTGTTGTCCGGGTATTCGGTGTCAACGGGCAGAGGACAGAATCCCGGCCAGGCCATTGCTACGTGTCCGCAGGGCCGCACGGTCCAGTTGGAGTTTGTGACCGGCGCGGGGACCGCTCATGGTTTTGGAGTGGGTAAGGACAACGAAGGCAACTTGTACCGCTTCGTCTTCTGAGCCGGAAGGCCTGTTGCAAGGTGTGGCCAGCGAGGGGCGTCCGTGGAAAGCAGGCCTTCGGCCGCTGACGGTGTCAGCGCTTTCGGGCGGCGACGACCCGGGTGTCAGCCGTCCCGGCCTCGCGAGCCGGCTTTGAAGCACGATTCAGTCGGGGCAAGAGCACGCGGATTGATCGCATACCGCTGCCACGCTATGCTGCGGCGCTCGGCCTGATAATTGCTAGCCTTGCGGGGGCATGGGCATCGAAGCGATGCGGGACATCGCTCGGGCGGCCACGGGATGCCGGGAGTGCTTTACGGGTCGTGGCGTCTCAGTTCTGGCCGGTGTCGCGGCGCTCAACTGAGCCGCTGGAGCAGAAGCGAAGGATCGTAACAGAGAGATGAAGGTGCTTGGCGCATTTGTCCTGGGAGTCGTGACTGGTGCAGTCGTGCTGACTGCTCTGCAGCGCGGTACTTCCGGTGATCGCACAGAGGTCACTGTGTATTCGGTGGTCTGTGGAAGATCCGTTGAGGACAGCGGCCGAAGCTGCAAGGGCCCGGTCACGAGCGTAAACGACCCCTTAGTGTTCAGGGCAGACTCTGCTGCCAATCGAGTGGTCTACATCAATGCCGTAACCGGCATTCTGGTTCCTCTCAAGGACTGCCTGGTATTTGATGCGGACACTTGGTACTGCGAGGGTCCAGGGGCGTTGTCTCGCATGCACAACGGAGCCTATTCAAGTCCTATTCCTGACAGCCGCACAATACAGGTGCCCGTGTGGAAGTGGTTGTACTTCAAGGCGAGCCTGTGGATGGCGGGCTCGCGCTAGCGTTCACGACGCCGCAGCGAAGGCGATGAGGAGATGACGAGGCTTCAGGTGATCGCCGTTTGTATCTTCGCGGCCTCGTGTCAGGGACTTGGGGACTCTCCCTTTGAAGCAAAGTGTCGGGATCTGGGTGAAGATCGAATTGAGAAGCTGAGGCGCGATTCCCCGGACGAGTTCGTCAGACTTCGGACGAATGCCTTTTACAGCAAGGCCCTGGGCGCCTGCGTGTTCACAGAGGTTCCAGAGAAGGGCGGGTCTGCGGTCGAATACAACATTCTTGACCTCTCCCACTCGTTCCTGAGGGACACCAGCCTACTTCTGCATTGCGACAAGGACGGAGCTGACAGCGTCCTCGTTGACGGGGTTCGGAAGTTCGGCGGTCACACGACTACCGTCCCCTACAGGGAATGGCTTGATGATGGCTTCGGCGGCGCCCCTCGGACGCTCAAGACCCCAGAGCGACCGTATACAGCGAAGGACTGCGAACGAGTGTTCCGGAAATGGACGGACTTCCTGCAATAGTGGAGCTACGCGTAGACATTCGGTGTTGTCCAAGCGTCGGGAGGCACTGAACTCCACGCGATGAGGAGTAGCAATGGGCATTCTTGACACCCTGAAAGACGTCGTCACATTGGTGCAGAAGACGGACAACATCGAACTGGTCAAGCAAGTGTTGGCGCTCCAACTGACTACGATCGGCTGGTCGGGCAGGTTGAGGGAATGCGTCCTCGGAAGAATCGCATCGTTGTTGTGCTCGTCGGCGATACCGATCCGGCGCTACTGGGCCGGCTGAAGGAGCAGTTCAAGTCGCACCTGGAGCAGTCCCTGGATCCTTCATTCAAGCTTGTCGTAGTTGCGTGATCTAGGTCTGCCCGGGGCGGCGGGGTGCAGCCCTGGCGGTGGGCCGAGCAGGATCCATGGTGGATCAATCTCGGACCCTTCAATTCCCTTCGTCACCAGTTGCGGTCGAAAAGGAACATGGGGGAGCGTTCTTCGTGAATAGCGCGAAATGGCTAGCAGGGCTGCTTCTCGGATGCTCATGTCAGATCGGATGCGGAGACACGCATCAGACAGCTCGTGAGTCAAGCCATACCGTCGTCGCGTCACCAGGGGTGGATCATGGAGAGAGGTCGGCGGAGGCTGCCGTCAGCGAAGCCCCCGAAGCTGCAGTCGGTCATCTGGGCGCGCCGTTTGATCGGCCATATCAGTACATCGGGATGACCATTGCGAAGGCCGCGAAGGCAACCGGTGGTAAGCCGAATGCCGTAAGCAACATCATCATCGACTCCGATCGTGCCCACATGCTTTTAGAAGGCGATGGAGCAGTGGTCAACTTTGTCGACGTGCGGCTGAAACAGACCGCACCTTGTAGCTGGACTCGCTCCTTCGACCCTAAACCTCTCCTGCGGGCACTGAGTATAGAGATCGCCGATTTGACTGTTGACAGAGAGGCAATCCAATCCCACAGCTATTACGACCATGGCCGGCGGCTAAAGGTGTTTGTCCAATGTGACGGCGAAGGTGGCGAATTGTCGGTCGGAGTTGGTAGCGAAGGCTATGGCAGATAGTGGGCGGTCGTGTGAGGAGGGGGTGACCTGACAAGGGCTGCACCAGACACCAGAACCTTCCTCCACAAAGCAGACATGTAACAGGGGAAGCCCGAGTCCCAGAGTGGCTCATGGAGCGTCCTGATGTTCTCCCCTCATCCTGTCTGTAGCTGGCACTTCACCCCTGCCTTCACATCGGGCGACGTGGTCGCCTCCTGCGTGACCGGACCTTGCGCTTCTGATCCTTGGACGTCAGAAACATCTGCGTCGTGAACTGCTCTAACAGGCGCGGTGGCAGGCTCGGAACCCGCCGCGTACGCCGATACTCGGCGATGGCTGCGGACAGGATGCGCTTCTCTTGAGCGGCGCGGAAGCGGGCGTCTTCATCGGCGAGGGCGTGGCTCAGTTGGCCGTGTTGCGTACGGTAGGACATCGGACACCTCCTTCTCTGTGTTGTGGGGGAGTCGGGTTCGGCGGGCATGCCGAGCGCGTTATACAGAGGTATATAGGTGCCGAGGCGGTAGATGGCGGCCGGGGCGGTGCTGACGGGCTGGAGTCTTTCATCGGTGAGAGAATCCTTGGGTGTTCGGTCCGGACCGGGGGTACAGGGGGCTCACGGTGTCAGCCATGCCACGCGGCAGTTGCCCGAAGGGCAGCGGTTCCGGCCTCGCGAGTCGGCTATGCGGCGCAATTCGGTCAGAGCATGACCTCGCCGATTGCTCGCATATGGCGGTCACGCTATGCTGCGGCCGGTGGGTGCTGGCGGGCGAGTGCCGTGACCGAAAGGCGTTCGAGAAGACAACGTGCCATGGCTGAAAATAACTTTTACCCGGGTGGATCCAAGTCACGTGTAAGTCGGGCTGGCGACAAGATTCGAACTGGCGAACAGACGGCCGAGGATCTGTCCGTCGTCGAAGCCTGGCGTGCCGCTCATCGTGCTGTTCTCAATACTTTTCAGGCCATTCTGCG
>JAKFYA010000312.1 GCA_021731095.1 Acidobacteriota bacterium
GTCCTTTCGACAGCATGTCGAGGCCCAGTTTGGCAATCACCCGGTTCTCGCCCACGAGCGGCACGACATCCGCCAATGTACCGATGGCTGCCAGCTTCACGAACGACGGCAGCCAGTGTGCGCGGCCCGTACGCAGACACAAGGCATGGACGAGCTTCAGGGCCACGCCCACTCCGGCCAGATGCTTGTCCGGGTAGTCGCAGTCGGCTCGCTTCGGATTCACCACCGCTGTGGCGTCCGGCATTTCGTCGTCCGGCTCGTGATGATCGGTGATGATGAGGTCCATGCCCAGCGCCCTGGCATGGCGGGCGGCATCGGCGGCCCGGATGCCGCAGTCCACGGAGATGACCAGCGCGACGCCTTCTCTATGCAGCCGATCGAGCGAGGCCGGCTGAAGGCCGTAGCCGTCACGCAACCGCTCGGGGATGAAGTGGATGACGTCTGCGCCCATCAATTCCAGCGCCCGCCGGAGGATGACCGTCGAGGTCACGCCGTCCACGTCATAGTCGCCATGAATCGCGATGCGTTCGTGGCGGGCGATGGCGGCGAGGATCCGCTCCACGGCCACGGACATGTCGGTGAGGAGAAATGGGTCGTGGAGGTCGTCGAGCGACGGGGAGAGGAACCGCTGCGCCTGTTCCGGATCAGACAAGCCACGCTGGCACAGCAGGCGGGCAACGACCAGGGAGATCCCAAGCCGGGTGGAGAGCTGGACCGCGGCGGCCTCGTCGCACGGCACCATCTCCCAGCGCCGTGCAATCACGCGCCGTCCTCGATGATGCCGACGCTCCCCATTTTGCGGAACTTCTGATACCGCTGCTCGAGCCGCGTCGCCGAGTCCAGCGCGGACACCTCCCGCAGCGCCCGGCACAACGGGCCATCCAGCAGGCTTGCCGCCTCGTCCAGGCTCATGTGGGCTCCGCCCACCGGCTCCGGCACGATCTCGTCGATGACACCCAGGCCAAGCAGATCCGGCGCAGTGAGTTTCAGGGCCTCCGACGCCTCCACCTTCTTGTTGGCGTTCCGCCACAGGATGGCCGCACACCCCTCTGGGGGGATGACACTGTAGATGCCGAACTCATGCATCAGAATGCGGTCACCCACGGCAATCCCCAGCGCACCACCGCTGCCGCCCTCGCCGTGCACGACGACAATGATCGGCACATCCAGAGCGGCCATTTCCCGGAGGTTCAGCGCGATGGCCTCAGCAATACCTCGCTCCTCCGACTCGATTCCCGGATACGCGGCGGGGGTGTCGACGAAACAGATCACGGGCCGGCCGAACTTTTCTGCCAGCTTCATGGTCCGCAGCGCTTTCCGGTAGCCTTCGGGCTTCGCATACCCGAAGTTCCGGAAGATCTTCTGCTTGGTGTCTCCCCCACCCTTGTGGTGACCGACGACGAGTACCGGCTCACCCTTGTAGCAGGCCATGCCGGTCACCATGGAGTGATCATCGGCGAAGCGCCGGTCACCACTGACCTCGACAAAATCGGTGAACAGACGGCTGACATAGTCCAGCACCGTCGGTCTGGACGGATGGCGGGCTACCAGGACCCGGTGCCAGGGATCCAGGTGTTTGTAGATGTCGGCCCGGACAGCCTCCATCCGTTGCTGCACCTCCTGGATATAGCGCTGGCGTTCCGGCGTGGCGGGTAGCGCCGTCAGTGCGTCCAGTTCCTGCATCAGTGGCAGGAGAGGCGCTTCGAATTCGAGCAGGTCTGTCTTGACGTTCATCTCAACCTCACCGAACCTGGGCCGCAAATCTGTTCCACATCCGCCACGAGCTGCACGGACGGGCGGACGCGAATCTGCGGGTTGACATCGACACGGATCAGCAGCTGGAGGTTCCGCTCCTCAATCTGGAACAGCACGCGCCGGTCCCCTTTGTGACGGGAGAATACATCCCACAACTGATCGAAGGTGGCTCGCCCATGCGGTGGCGTCGCCAGCCGTATGGAGACAGCGGTCGCAAGTTTCTCCCGCACGAGCTCGATTGGGGCAATCTCGGACGCCACCAGTCGCGCGGTGTCGCCCTCTTTCTCGAACTTCCCTTTCACGACGAGCATCCGGCCGTTCTCGACCAGGTGCCCGCCCTGCTTGAAGGCTTCCGGGAACACGATGACTTCAAGTCCCCCGTCGCGGTCCTCAAGCTGGCAGACGCACATCCGGTCGCCCTTCTTCGTCTTCAGCGGCCGCAAGCCGGACACAATGCCACCGAGCAGGATCTCTTCCTGCCTCGGGCCAGGCGGCGGCCCTGGCGGTACGCCATCCGGCGCATCCTCCTCCGCTTCGTCTGGCTCCCGCTTCAGGCCGAGCGCGGCAATCGAGACGGCGCCGTACTCCCGCAGATCGCCTGCCCAACGGTCAATCGGGTGGCCAGTCAGATAGAGCCCCAGCGTCTCCTTCTCATAGGTGAGCAGCTCGACCTCTGTCCACGGAACCGCGTCCGGAAGCGGCACGGTGGTCGCGTCACCGGGTGCGTCCCCTCCGCCGAAGAGGTCGGACTGCCCAAGGGCCTTGTCCCGCTGGGTTCGGGCACCATGCTCGCAGGCCGGCTCGATCCCCGCAAACAGTCGCGCCCGCGCGGAAGCCAGCGTCGTGATGCGGGCCTCATCCAGCAGGGCGCCGGCGGCCTGCAGCTCCGGCACCAGGGAATCGCAGGCGCCTGACTTGACGAGCGCCTCGAAGACACGCTTGTTGGCGAGTCGCATGTCGAGCTGCTCGCAGAGCGCGTGCAGGGACGGGATGTGCCCACCAAGCGCGGTGCGGACCTCGAGGATCGCGTTGATGGCGCCCTCGCCAAGCCCTTTGATGGCGGTCAGGCCAAAGCGGACCCCGCGGCCCGGCTCAACCGAAAACCTGAGCTGCGACTGGTTGATGTCCGGCGGCAGCACAGGGATGCCGCGCTCCCGGCATTCCCCCAGGTACATGGAGAGCTTGTCGGTGTTCTGCGCTTCGATCGTCAGCAGGGCCGAGGCGAAGTGCCACGGATAGTTCGCCTTCAGGTACGCGGTCTGGTAGGCGAGGAAGGCGTACGCCGTCGAATGCGACTTGTTGAAGCCGTAGCCGGCGAAGTACTCCATCAGATCGAATATCTTCGTCGCCTTCTTCTCGTTGACGTGTAGCCGCGCCGCCCCTTCCATGAAGGCTTCGCGCTGCTTGGCCATGACCTTCGGGTCCTTCTTGCCCATGGCCTTGCGGAGCATGTCGGCTTGTCCGAGGGAGAACCCGGCCAGCGCCTGTGCGATACGCATGACCTGCTCCTGATACGCGATGACGCCATAGGTATCGGAGAGGATGGGCTCAAGCTGCGGCAGCTCGTACTTGATTTCCTTGGTGCCCTGCTTCCGCGCGATGAAATCGTCGACCATGCCCGACTTCAGGGGGCCAGGGCGATAGAGCGCATTGAGCGCGATCAGGTCATCCAGCCGCTCCGGCTTCGCCTTGCGCAGCAGCTCGCGCATGCCGGAACTCTCGAACTGGAAGATGCCGTACGCGGCGCCTTCGCCAAAGATCTTGTAGGTCTTGGGGTCATCCAGCGGAACCGCATCAATGTCGAGGTCGACGCCTTCTGTTCGCTTGATCTCGTCCAGCGCGTCCCGGATGAGCGTCAGCGTGCTGAGACCCAGGAAGTCCATCTTCAGGAGGCCAATGCGCTCCACCTCCTTCATGTTCCACTGGGTCACGATTTCGTCGCGTGCCCCCTTGTAGAGCGGCGCATAATCCGTGATGGGTCCAGGCGCAATCACCACGCCGGCGGCATGCACCGACGCATGCCGGGACATCCCCTCCAGTCGGCGGCCGATATCCAGCACCTCCTTGACCTTGGGGTCATTGGCCGCCATGTCCTTCAAGACCGGATTCTCGGCAAGAGCCTTGTCCAGCGTCATGTCGAGCGCGGGCGGAATCTGCTTGGCGATGCGGTCGACCTCCGCGTAGGACAGGTCCAGGGCCCGGCCCACGTCCCGAATCACCGCCTTCGCCTTCATCGTGCCGAACGTGATGATCTGCGCCACGTTTTCGCGACCGTACTTGCGCGTCACGTAGTCGATCACCTCACCGCGGCGACGCTCGCAGAAGTCCACGTCGATATCAGGCAGTGACACACGTTCGGGGTTCAGGAAGCGTTCGAACAGGAGGTCGTAGTCGATGGGATCGACGTCCGTGATGCGCATCGCCCACGCCACCAGCGAACCGGCCGCGGAGCCGCGGCCCGGCCCCACCGGGATGCCCTCTTCGCGGGCATAGCGGATGAAGTCCCACACGATCAGGAAGTACCCCGTGTAGCCCATCTGCTTGATCATCGCGATCTCGTAGTCGAGCCGTCGCTCGTACTCGTCAATCGTGTGACGCAGGCGGCCCGCCGTGGCCAGCTGGTGCAGGCGAGTCAGGCGCTGCGCGTAGCCTTCACGCGCCACCTGCTCGAAGTACTGCTCCAGCGTCAGCCCCTCGGGCACGCCAAAGGTGGGCAGATGATTCTGCCCCTTCGGGATCGTGACGTTGCACCGCTCGGCGATGAGCATGGTGTTGGCCAGCGCATCGGGATGGTCCCCGAACACCTGTGCCATCTGCGCGCCGGTCTTCAGAAAGAACTGATCCCCGGTGTAGCGCAGCCGCTGGGCATCATTGACCGTCTTGCCTGTCCCGATGCAGAGCAGAATGTCGTGTGGCTGGTGGTCGCCCTGACGCAGGTAGTGCACGTCATTGGTGCAGACCAGATTCAGATTCAGATCCCGGGCCAGCGGCAGGATGCCCCGATTGACGATCCGCTGTTCCTCGATGCCCTGGTACTGCATCTCGAGGAAGAAGTTCTCCGGGCCGAGGATGTCGCGGAGACGCCCGGCCGCCTCGAGCGCCTGGCGGGACTGCTCCACCCTGAGCGCGCTGGCCACCTCACCCTTGAGGCAACTGCTCAGACCGATGAGCCCCGTCGCGTGCTGCGCCAGGAGCTCTCTGTCGATACGCGGCTTGTAGTAGAACCCCTCGGTGTACCCCGCCGACACGAGCTTGATGAGGTTCTTGTAGCCCTCGTCGGTCTCGGCCAGCAGAACGAGGTGGTTGGTCTCTGTCTGGGAGCCGGACTTGTCGAAGCGGCTTCCGCCGGCGACATAGACCTCGCACCCCAGGATCGGCTTGATGCCCCGGTCCCGCGCGTGGTCGTGAAACACGACCGACGAGAACATGTTGCCGTGTTCGGTCACGGCCAGCGCCGGCATCTTCAGCTTGACGGCCTCATCCAGCAGCTCATCAATCCGGCACGCCCCATCCAGGAGCGAGAACTCGGTGTGGAGGTGAAGATGAACGAACTCGGACGACATGGTGCCTGGCGCGCGTGGCGCGCCCTACTCCCACTCGATGGTTGAGGGCGGCTTTGAGGAGATGTCGTACACGACCCGGTTGATGCCCCGCACCTCGTTCACGATCCGCGACGAGATCGACGCCAGCAGGTCGTGAGGCAGGCGGGCCCAGTCCGCGGTCATCCCGTCCAGGCTGTCAACAGCCCGCACGGCCGCCGTGTACTCGTAGGTTCGGGCATCGCCCATCACGCCGACACTCTGCACCGGCAGCAGGACGGCGAAACTCTGCCAGACCTTCTCGTACCAGCCAGCCTTGCGAATCTCCTCGGCCACGATCTTGTCCGCGCGCCTGAGCAGGTCCAGGCGGGACCGTGTCAGATCACCAATCACCCGCACGGCCAATCCCGGGCCAGGGAACGGCTGCCGGACCACGAACTCGCGGTCGAGCCCCAGGTCGTATCCGACCCGACGCACCTCGTCCTTGAACAGGTCCCGGAGGGGCTCGACCAGCGTGAACTTCATCCGCTCAGGCAACCCGCCCACATTGTGATGACTCTTGATGACGACCGCCGGCCCCAGGACCGATGCCGACTCGATGACATCCGGGTAGAGCGTGCCCTGCGCCAGATAATCGAAGTGCCCCAGTTCGGAGGCACGCTGCTCAAACACATCGATGAATGTGGCGCCGATAATCTTCCGCTTCTGCTCCGGGTCGGTGATCCCGGCCAGTCTCGATAGGAACAACTCGCTCGCATCCACGAACTCGAGCGGAAGCTTGAGCTTCTCGGCAAACCGCTTCCGGACCTGTTCGGCTTCGTCCATCCGCAACAGGCCATTGTCCACGAAGATGCAGGTCAGACGGTCGCCGATCGCGCGGTGGATCAGCATCGCCGCCACCGTCGAATCGACGCCGCCGGACAGCGCGCACACGACCTTGCCGGTGCCCACCTGCTTCACGATTCTGGCCGTGGCCTCTTCGATGAAGGAGGCAATGGTCCAGTCGCCGCGACACCCGCACACGCCATGCGCGAAATTGCGCAGGATGTCGAGACCGCTGTCCGAGTGCACCACTTCCGGATGGAACAGCATGGCGTACAGGCCGCGCGCCTGATTCTCCATGGCGGCAATCGGCACGCTGGTGCTGGTAGCGGCCACCGTGAAACCCGGAGGCGCTTCGGCGACGCAGTCACCGTGGCTGGCCCAGACGCGCAGGTTCTCGGGAACGCCGGCGAACAGCCGCGTCGCCCCGTGTGACACCGACACCTGTGCGTGACCGAATTCGCGCAGTGACGACTGGGACAGCCGGCCGCCAAGCAGGTCCGTCATCAACTGCATGCCGTAGCAGATGCCGAGGACCGGGATACCGAGCTCCAGCACGCCCGGTTCACACCGGGGCGCCCCGGACTCATGAACGCTCTTGGGTCCCCCGGACAGGATGATGCCGGCCGGATGCTTCGAGCGGATCCGCTCGAGGGACGCGTTGAACGGAAGCACCTCGGAATAGACCGACAGCTCGCGGAGGCGACGGGCGATGAGCTGGGTGTATTGCGAGCCGAAGTCGAGGACGAGAATGGTCTGATGCACAGGCGTAGGTCTGCGGCCGAGGGAATCGGGGCGAGATGGTCACGCTATTATAAGGCGTGGCCCGGTTTCTCGGCGCGTCAACCTCCGCACTCCTGCTCGTCGGCCTGCTGTCCCTGGGACTGCGCGCCGCCCCGGCTGGCGTCTCCGGCCGTCCCGTGGAGCCGCTGCCGATGCTCCCTCTGGAGCCGGTCTGGACCCTGACCCTGGACGCCCCACCTGCGGCGCCTGGCACGCTGGACGCAACCCGGATCTACGTTCCACTACGGGATGCCGGGGTGGCCTCCCTGCTGCGCAGCAACGGTACCCAGGTCTGGCGAGTCCAACTGGACTCCAGATGGCCGGTGGTGGCGACCACCACCACGGTGGCCGTCGCCACGGATGATGCGGTGATCGGGCTCGACCCCGGCACGGGCACCGAACGCTGGCGGACCGCACTGTCCGGACTGACCCTGCCACTGGTGGCGGACACCCGGTTGCTCGTGGCGGCCACGGAGGCGGGCGAACTCGTCGCCTTGCATCCAGACTCCGGCGCCGTCCTCTGGCGGCGCGGCCTCACCGAACGGCTCACCGTTGCGCCGGCGTTGGGTGACGTGATCGTCGTGGTCAGCGGCAGTCGGGTCATGGCGCTGGATCGCCTGACGGGTGCGCCACGGTGGGAGCGCCAGCTGGCCTCGCGGGGCGGTGCGCCGACGATCGTCCGCGACCTGGTGCTGGTCGCGACCGCCGCGCACCGCCTGCATGCCCTTCATCAGGACTCGGGCCTTGAGGCCTGGATGTGGAGGGTGGGCGGGGACGTCATCGGCGTTGCCGCCGACGCTCAGCGCATCTACTTCGCCACGCTCGACAATGTCCTGCATGCCGTGGCGGGCAAGAGCGGTAACCAGCAGTGGAAGACGTTGCTCACCGGCAGACCGGGCGCTGCGCCCATTGTCGTGGATGGGGCCATTCTGGTTGCGGGTGTGTCCTCGAAGGTCGAGTCGTTCACCGCTCGCAGCGGGACAGCCCAGGGCGTCTATATCGCGACGACAGACCTGCTTGGGCCTCCGCTGGTGGACCCGACGGCCACCCGTGCGGTGTCTGTCGTGGCGATTGGTCGCGACGGACGGGTTACCGCTCTTCGGTCAGAGAAGCGGATGATGCGCGATCCGATGCCGACGCCGCTTCGCGACCTGCCTGGGCGGCGGCTGACGCGCGAGCGGCTTCCGCAACCACCAGCGTGACGTCGCGCCGATAGAGCGTCAGGTAGGCGCCAATCGTGGTCAGGCCAAGGAATTCGAAGACCACACTCCGGAACAGCCAGGCCATCAACTGCACCGGCAGCGCGGCAAGGCCGAAGAACGGCACGAAGGCAATCAGCCCCAATGCGCCGATGGCCAGCACCGACACCCCCATCGCCAGCACCTCAACCCCCATCATCACGCCGAACACGGTGGCGATCCGACGGAAGTCCTCGCGCAGGAACTGCGCAGTCCGGCGCAGTGCCGACGGCACCGAGCAGTCATCCGCCACGATGATGATCTGGGTCAGCAGGTAGTACAGATTGACCACCGTGATCCATGCGACGAACGCGATGGTGAGCAGCGCCGCATCGCCAAGGATCCGGCCGGTCAGACGCCCGGCGGTGACGGACACCAGCAGCAGCACGGCGGAGGCCAGGTACACCGCCATCAGGCCCGCGCCCAGTCGTGCGAACCGCGGAAAGAAGCGCTCACTTGCCTCCAGGAACGCTTCGACCGAGAAGCCGGAGGCCCGGATCAGGGTGGAGAGATGCAGCGGCGCCTGTTCCACGGCATCTCCGACTCTGCGGTCGCCCTCCGTCAGGACCGCCACCGTCCCTCCCTTGGCGAGGAACAGGAGGAGGGAGCCCCCGATGAGGACGATCGCCAGCGCGGCCAGAAAGGCCAGGAGCACCAGCGGCTGGGACAGCAGCGCCCCGACGATGGTGGTGACCATCTCGCGCCACTCGAGCGCCAGCAGGCCGGACGGCTCTGCCCCCACCACCAGTCCCACGAAGGAAATGCCGCCGATGGCCGGTACGGCAATCAGCAGCTTGAACAGCGAATCCGCAGCGGCCTGCACCAGCGTGGCCTGCCAGTTGGCGGCCGCCAGCAGGACGCCGCGCTTGAGGGTGAACTTCAGGGGTGACATGCCGCAGCCCCAATAGTAATGCCCTCCGGCCTCGCTGCTATCCTGTCCCGGTGACCGATCCGCATCAGACAGCCTCGCCGTCCCCCCGCCTGGGCCGGATCGCGCTGGCCGTCGTGCTGGTCGCCGCTGCCATGGCGCTGAGTGGCCCATGGTGGAGTCCCCAGTTCCTCGGACACGCCGATGCCCGCGTCGACGGCGCCATTCGGGACTCGTTCGGTGCGTGGTTCGAGGTGACGCGCCGGGCGGCCTCCGACCTGTCGGCCGCTCCGGCAGCGCTGGCCGCTGCTGGTGGCGACAGCCTCGGCCTGGCGCAGGCGTTTGTCGACGCGGAACAGGTCTGGCCCACGGCAGTCGTCACGCTGCCCCGCCACCTCCGACCGGCCACGGCAGGTCTCACCCTCTACGGACCGGAGGGCAGGGTCCTCGTCTGGAGTGGCCAGGCCAGCGAAACACCCCAGGAACGGCTCGTCGGTCCGGACGGCTGGTTTCTGAATCCCGGCGAGCGGGATCTCCGCCTGGCCTACGTCCAGGCCGTGGTCGATCAGCACGGGGTCCGTCGGGGTGCGGTGGTAGCGGAGCTGGCCCTGCCGATGGAACCGGGAAGGACAGGTCCAGGCGACCTGGCCGTCCGCCTGCCGGGCATCGCACCACCCGTCTGGCTCGAGATACCCACAATCGACGCCGGGAGCCGGATGGAGGCGGCCGTCCGCACCCCGGTGCGAACACCGACGAACATCCCCATGCTGACGGCAACCGTCAGGCAGGACGATCAGGACGCCGCCCAGCGTCGCCAGCGGACCGCTGTCGCTTCCGTTACGTGGATCTCACTGGGCCTCGGACTCCTGCTGCTGCTCGCCCCGCTGCTCGACTGGTGGAATGGTGCGGTGGGCCGGCCGCGGATCTGGACCGGTGCGATCGCGATAGCCGGACTGATTGTCGCCGCGCGCGCCCTCCTGCGTCTGGCGTCACCGGCCGACTGGACCACCGGGCCGCTCTTC
>JAKFYA010000286.1 GCA_021731095.1 Acidobacteriota bacterium
GAACACCTCGATCAGCGCCTTCGCCTCGGCACCCGGCGCCAGTGGAGCGGCCACGCCGAGCACCACGCCGGTCACCTGGCGCGAGCCGAGCGGCACCCGCACGCGCGCCCCCGTCGGCGGCTCGGGCATACCGTCCGGGACGCGGTAGGTCAGCGGATCGAGATAGGGGACGGGAACGGCGACAGAGACCAGCGGCACGAGCGGGTCCCGCGTCAGGACGGACGTGCCTGCTCCAGCAGCACGCGTACGCGCTTCATGTCTTCCCAGACCTCGCGCTTGGCCGACGGGTTCCGCAGCAGGTAGGCGGGATGATAGGTCGGCATCAGCACGGCGTCTCGATAGGCGAACTCCCGGCCGCGCAACTTCGTGATGGGCTCGGTGGTCCGGAGCAGGCACTGCGCGGCGAACTTTCCGAGCGCCACAATCACCTTCGGACGGATCAGGTCGATCTGGCGGAACAGGAACGGCTCACACTGCGCCACCTCGTCCGGCTCCGGGTTGCGGTTCTGCGGCGGACGACACTTGATGACATTGGCGATGTAAACGTCGTCCCGCGTCAGCTCAATCGCCTCGATGATCTTGGTGAGCAGTTGTCCAGCCCGACCGATGAACGGCACACCCTGCTCGTCTTCATCCGCGCCAGGGGCCTCGCCGACAAACATCAGCTCCGCCTGCGGATTGCCGACACCAAACACGATCTGGGTGCGTCCCAGCGTGTGCAGTTTGCAGCGGGTACAGTCGCCGATGTCGGCGCGGATCTGGTCCAGGGACTCGTCTGCTCGCCGCTCGCTGACAACCTCACGCACAGGTACCACCGCCGATTGAGCCGGCTGCTCCGCCCGGGCTTTCCAGGAGGCCTCCCGGCTGACGCCGGCCACTCCCAGCTCCCTGAAGAAGGCGAGATGCTCGGCCAGTTGTTCACGCGACATGCCTAGACACCACCTGCGATGGGGTGTCTGGACACGAGCGCCTCGACCCGGTCCAGCACCTCCACAGCCACGCCACGCTTGGCCTGCAGCGGGAGTGCGGTGTCGCCGTCTGCCGCGATCAGCGTCACGGCGTTGGTCTCGACGTCAAACCCCGCATCCGGCCGCGACACATCGTTGGCCACAATCAGGTCCACCCGTTTCCGTGTCAGCTTCGCCCGCCCGGAGGCCACGGGATCACCCGTTTCCGCGGCGAATCCGACGAGCACCGGCACTCCCGTGGCCCGGGATGGCAGCGCGCCAAGGTCGGCCAGGATGTCACGGGTCCGTTCGAGGGTCAGCGTCATCGGGCCTGGGGTCTTGGCAATCTTGCCTGACGCGGTCTGCGCGGGCGTATAGTCCGCCACGGCCGCCGCCATTACCACGGCATCGGCGTCTCCCGCAGCGGCCATCACCGCCGCGTGCATCTCGGCCGCGCCACGCACACGCACCAGGGTGTCGACCACGGGCGGATCCACACGCGTCGGGCCCGCGACCAGCGTCACCCGGGCGCCCCGCGACCGTGCCTCGGCCGCCACGGCAAATCCCATGCGTCCGCTCGAACGGTTTCCCAGGAACCGGACCGGGTCGAGGTCTTCGTAGGTCGGGCCGGCGGTGACCACGATGTGCCGGCCTCGGAGACTGGCGCGATCGGCAGGTGCCAGCAGGGCGTCTGCGGCCGCCACGACTACTTCGGGCTCGGCGAGCCGACCCTTTCCCACCCAGCCACAGGCGAGATAGCCCTCGTCAGGATCCACGAACCGGACTCCGCGTCCCGCCAGCGTGGACAGGTTCTGCTGCACCGCTGGATGCGCCAGCATGTTCACGTTCATGGCCGGGGCCAGCAGTACCGGCGCCTGCGTCGCCAGATACATCGACGACAGGAAGTCGTCGGCGATGCCGTGCGCGAACTTGCCAATCACGTCGGCCGTGCACGGGGCCACCAGCAGCAGCGCGATGTCCGAAGCGAGCGCGATGTGCTCGATGCTGGCATTCGCGCCTCGCGTCCACTGCGAGGTGACTACGGGACGGTGCGTGATGGCTTCGAAGGTGAGCGGCCCGACAAAGCGCGTGGCCGAGCGGGTCATGACCGCTACCACGTCGTGCCCCCGCTTCTGCAAGCCTCGACAGATTTCGACCGACTTGTACGCGCTGATACCGCCGGTGACGCCCAGTGCAATCAGGGACACGGGGACTCCTTCCTGAAGGTCCGCACGATATCCGAGGTCACGTCGCGCATCCGCGACGCCCGCGCACGCTCCGCCTCGATGATGGCACGCAGGCGACCGACGCTCGGCTCGACCTCGTCGTTCACCACCACGTAGTCATATTCCGCCACGTCGGCCACTTCGCGGCAGGCCACCGACAGCCGGCGCCGGATCTGCTCGTCGCTGTCCTGACTCCGTCCCCGAAGGCGCCGCTCGAGAATGGCGGCCGATGGCGGCAGGACAAAGATGGCCGTGTTCTCGATGCCACGTGCCCGCACCTGTCTGGCGCCCTGCACGTCGATCACGAGCACCAGGTCTTCCCCGCCGGCCAGGATCGCCTCGGTATCCGTGGCCGACGTGCCATAGAGGTTGCCGAACACGTCGGCCCACTCGAGAAAGGCCAACGCGGCGATCCGGGCCTGGAACTCGTCCCTGGGAATGAAGTGGTAGTCCACGCCGTCGCGCTCGCTGGCCCGCGCAGCCCTGGACGTGTAGGACCGCGACATCCGGAGCGCCGGCGTGGTCTGCACCAGCCGCTCGACCAGCGTGGTCTTGCCGGTGCCGGAGGGCGCCGACACGATGAATAACTGCCCGCGCCGGCCAGGAGTGGAGCCTGGCTGGCTACTCAACGTTCTGCACCTGTTCCCGCATGCGTTCCAGCTCCGCCTTGGCCGAGATGATGCGCTCCGACACGTGCAGGCCATCGGCCTTCGACCCAAACGTATTGATCTCGCGATTCATTTCCTGCAACAGGAAGTCGAGCTTCCGTCCGCACGGCTCATCGGCCTCGGTGAGGGCGTCCCAGTGGGCCAGGTGTCCGCGGAACCGCGCCACTTCCTCGCTGATGTCGGACCGCTGTGCCACACGCACGACTTCCTGGGCGATGAGGTTCTGGTCCACCGGCACCTGCGTGGCCAGCTCACCGACACGCTCCAGGAGCCGTGCTTCGAGAGCCACGCGCCCCTCGTCTGCGGCAGTCGCCAGTGCCTCGATCAGGACCGCCAGCGTTGCCTTGCGGGCATGGAGGTCATCGCGCAGGTGGCCGCCCTCCCGCACGCGCATCGTGTCGAGGTCCGCCAGCGCCTGATCCACCGATGCCTCGACCAGGTCACTGACGGTGGTGGAAGGTTCCGCGTCGCCACCGACCGGCTTTTCCGAGATGACCATCGCCTGCGGCATCCGCAGCAGGTCGCCTGGCGTCAGCGCCCCGGCCACGAGCCCGCGGTTCCTCGCGTCGGTCAGGGCACCATTGAGCGCGGCAATGAACGTCTCGTTCAACTCGACCGACGGCACGGTCACCTGACGCGTCTGCACCGCCACCGTGACCTCGACGCGACCGCGCGAGACGCGTTTCTGGAGCAGCGCCCGCAGGCGCGGCTCCACGTCTGCGCAACTCTGCGGCACCCGGAACTGCACGTCGAGAAAGCGGTGATTGACGGCGCGCACCGTCACGCTCACGGTGGCGTGCGGTTCCTCGCGGGTCAGCGAGGCAAATCCGGTCATCGACTTGATCATAGGATCTCTTCGCCGTCGTCCTGCAACTGCAGGGCATGCAGCCTGGCATAGGTGCCACCCGCTGCCAGCAAGGTCTCGTGCGTTCCCATCTCCACGACCTGCCCCTGCTCCATCACAATGATGGCATCGGCGCGGCGGACGGTCGACAGGCGATGCGCGATCACGAACGAGGTCCGTGCACGCATCAGATTGGCCAGCGCATCCTGCACCAGCAGTTCCGACTCGGTGTCCAGGGCCGACGTGGCCTCGTCCAGAATCAGAATCGGGGCATCGCGCAGCAGGGCGCGCGCAATGGCAATCCGCTGGCGCTGTCCCCCGGACAGCCGCTGTCCCCGCTCGCCAATCAGCGTGCGGTACCCGTCCGGCATGGCCACGATGAACTCGTGCGCGTGCGCCGCCCGCGCCGCCGCCTCGATTTCGTCGGCGGTCGCCTCGGGCCTGCCGTAGGCCAGATTGGCGGCGACCGTGTCATCGAACAGCACCGTCTCCTGCGTGACAATGCCGATCTGCGAGCGCAGGGACGCCAGGGAGACGTCGCGAACATCCCGGCCATCGATCAGCACGGCACCGCTGGTCACGTCGTAGAACCGTGGCAACAGGTTCACCAGCGTGGTCTTGCCGGCGCCACTGCGACCGACGATGGCCAGCACCTGCCCGGTGGGCACCGTGAGGCTGATGTGCCGGAGCGTGGCCTCGGCCGACTCGCCAGCGTACGCGAAGCTCACATCCCGGAACTCGACACCCTCGCGGACCGGAGGGAGCGGCTGCGCACCTGGCTTCTCGGCGACCTCTGTGTGCGCATCGAGTACTTCGAAAATCCGCTCGGCCGCGGCGTCGGCCTGCTGGAGGTTGGCATTGACCCGCGACAGCTTGCGGATGGGGCCGTACATCATCAGCAGGGCTGCGATGAAGGCGCTGAATTCGCCGGTGGTCAAGCGCCCCGAGGCGATTTCCTTGCTGCCGTACCAGAGCCCGCCCGCGACGGCGATGCCGCCGATGAACTCCATGATGGGTGGCAGCAGCGCCAGCACCGACGTCACGCGCAGGTTGGTGCGGTACAGGTGCTCGGAGGCCTGACGGAACTTCCCGGCTTCACGGGCCTCGGCGCCGAACGCCTTGACGATCCGGTGCCCGGAAAATGCCTCGGTTCCGACGTGCGTGATCTGCTCCAGCGCCTCCTGGCTGTGGCGGGTTGATCGACGAACCCGTCGACCGAGCTGGCTCAGCGGATACACGACCAGCGGCGCGCTGGTCAGACAGAGCGTGGCCAGCCTGGCGTCGTAGTAGAACAGCAGCGCGACATAGCCAATGAGCGTGATGGACTCGCGCGCCAGGTCGGCCAGGGTCTCGGAGGTCGCCTGCTGCACCTGCCCGACATCGTTCACGATGCGGGACATCAGTCGACCGACGCTGCGCGTCGAATAGAACGTCACCGACTGGTCCAGCATGTGCCGGAACAGCAGGTTCCGGAGGTCACGCACGACGCGCTGGCCCACATCGGCCATCAGGTAGGCCGACGAATAGGTCGCCACGCCCTTGATGGCATAGATCACGAGAATCGAGGTGATCACCAGACCGAGCTGGCCCCGATTGCGGAGCACATCGTCGAAGATGGGCTGGATCAGCGCCGCCAGGGCGGCCGAGGTCGCCCCGAACACGGCCATCGCGACGACAGCCAGTGCCAGCTTCGCGCGATGGGGACGCGCATAGGCGAGCAGACGCGGGAGGGATTTCACTCGGAGAATCGGTAGCGGAACAACACCCACAGCGCGACCACACCATCGCGCCAACTGATCTTCTTGCCTTCGTCGTACCCCCGTCCATCGTAGGTGATCGGCACCTCGTAGACGCGATAGCCCCGCTTGAAGATCTTCGCCGTCAGTTCGGGTTCAATCCCGAAGCCGTCCGAACGGAGCCGCATGGAGCGGAGCACGTCGGTCCGCATCATCTTGTAACAGGTCTCCATGTCCGTGAGCATCGTGTTGTAGAGCACGTTGGTCAGGAGCGTCAGCAGCCTGTTGCCCAGATAGTGCGTGAAGAGAAACACCCGATGGCGTCCCAGGAACCTGGAGCCGTACACCACGTCTGCCCGACCCTGGCAGATGAGTTCCATCAGCTCGGGATACTCCTCCGGGGAGTACTCGAGGTCGGCGTCCTGGATGACTACGAGATCGCCCGTCACTTCCTCGAAGCCGCGCCGGAGCGCCGACCCTTTGCCCCGGTTGGACGGTTGCAGGACCAGTCGGAAGCCCAGCTCCTGCTGCAGGTTCGACAGCCGGTCGCGGGTTCCATCCGTCGACCCGTCATCCACCACAATCAGCTGCACCCGTACCGGCACTGCCAGAACCCGCCGAATGACCGAGTCAATGGTCGCGCTCTCGTTGTAGACCGGCATCACGACCGACACGAGCGGGTCCTCGATGACCCCGCGGAGACCAGCCATCAGTCAGTGGTCCTGGCGTAGCCCTGCGGGCACCGGGCGTGCCAGCGCCAGGCATCTTCGACGATGGTGTCGATGTCCGGGCGACCGGGCACCCAGCCGAGGGCGTCGTGAATGGCACGGGCCGAGGCATACAGCTCGGCCGGGTCGCCGGGACGCCGTGGCGCCATCTCGAAGGCGACCGTCCGGCCCGTTGCCCGCTCCACCGCCGCGATGACCTGCCGCACCGACGACGGGCGCTCGGTGCCCACGTTGAAGGTGGCCGACGCGCCGCCTCCCTCCAGATACTGCAGCGCCTTCACATGGGCATCCGCCAGATCGGCCACATGGACGTAGTCCCGGATGCAGGTGCCATCCGGCGTCGGGTAGTCGTCACCGAACAGTTGAAGCGGCCGCCCACCCGTGGCCGCCTCGATGCAGCGCGGAATCAGGTGGATTTCCGGCGAGTGGTCTTCTCCGATCTGCGCGGAGGGATCGGCCCCGGCCGCGTTGAAGTACCGGAGACGGACCGAGCGGAGGCCGTACGCACGCTCGTAGTGTGGCAGGGCATGCTCGATGGCCAGCTTGGTCTGCCCATACGCATTGATGGGCCGCGTCACGTTGGTCTCTCGAATCGGCGTCGTATCCGGTTCCCCATAGACCGCGCACGTGGAGGAGAAGACGAAGTGGCCGATGCCCGTCTCGACCAGCGCAGCCAGCGTACCCAGCGTGCCCAGCACGTTGTTGCGGTAATACCCGGCCGGGTCCGTCACCGAATCACTGACCGCCAGCCAGGCCGCGAAATGCATCACGGCCCCGACGTGATGGTCACGGATGGCCTGCGCCACCATGGCCGTATCGGCGATGTCCGCCACAACCAGCGGCACGCCTGGAATGGCATCCCGGTGTCCGGCAGACAGATTGTCCAGCACGACCACGCCGTAGCCGGCCTCGCGGAGGGCTTTGACGGTGTGGCTGCCGATGTAGCCGGCGCCACCGGTCACGAGTACGGTCGTCATCCTAGCGGCCAATCGAGAGATAGGTAAAACCGTCCGCCTGCATCTGCGCCGGCTCGAACAGATTCCGGCCATCAAAGATGACCGGCGATTTCATGGCCTTCTTCATCTTCGCCAGGTCGGGACGGCGGAACTCGTTCCACTCGGTCACGATGGCCAGGGCGTCGGCGCCCTTCAGCGCCTCATAGCTCCGCCTGGTGAACGTGACCGACTCTCCAAAGATGCCGCGCGCCACCTCGGTCGCCTCCGGATCGAAGGCCTGCACACGGGCCCCGGCCTTCAGCAGGCCCTTGATGAGCGGCACGGAGGGCGCTTCGCGCATGTCGTCGGTGTTGGGCTTGAACGCCAGCCCCCACACGGCGATGGTCCGGCCTTTCAGCGACCCGAAGTGCGCCCGCATCTTCGCCAGCAGGCGGGTCTTCTGCAGCACATTGGCTTCGTCCACGGCGCGCAGAATGCGGAAGTCGTACCCGGCGTCCTCGGCAAAGTGCATCATCGCCTTGACGTCCTTCGGGAAGCAGCTCCCGCCATACCCAACCCCGGGAAACAGGAATGAGGTGCCGATGCGACGGTCGGAGCCAATCGCGCGCCGAACGGCGTCCACATCCGCGCCCACGCGCTCGCAGACGTTCGCCACTTCGTTCATGAACGAGATTCGGGTCGCGAGCATGGCGTTGGCCGCGTACTTGGCCAGCTCGGCGCTGGCGCAGTCCATCACCAGGATGGGCGCACCGGTCCGGGTGAAGGGGCCATACAACTGAAGCATGAGCGCACGAGCCTGCTCGTCTTCGACGCCGATCACCACACGGTCCGGCTTCATGAAGTCGTCGATGGCCGCACCCTGCTTCAGGAATTCCGGGTTGCTGACCACGCTGAACGGCTGGTCAGTCTGGGCGGCAATGACGGCGCGCACCTTGGCGGCCGTCCCCACCGGGACCGTGCTCTTGTCCACGATGACCGTGTACCCGTGCATGGCCTTGCCGATGTCCCGAGCCACCGCCAGCACGTGCCGCAGGTCGGCGGAGCCGTCTTCGCCCTGGGGCGTGCCGACGGCAATGAAGACGATGGCGGCGTCGCGAACCGCCTTGACCAGATCGGTCGTGAACGAGAGGCGCTGCTCGTGGCGATTGCGCCGGACCAGTTCGGCCAGGCCGGGTTCGTAGATGGGCATCCGGCCGCGCCGGAGCAGACGGACCTTGGCCTCGTCCTTGTCCACGCAGACCACGTCATTTCCGCTCTCCGCGAAACAGGCGCCCGCGACCAGCCCGACGTAGCCACTCCCAATGACCGCAATTTTCATGTCCGTGAACGCCTACTGCGAAGCCAAACGTGTGAAGGTAGCATACCCGTCCTCGCCGCCACGGGTCGCCCGGTTCTGTGTGGTACGCTCTGCGCGTGCGGGTCGTTGTTGATTATCGTCCAGCCCTGCGCGAACGCACCGGGGTTGGCGAATACGTCCACCAGCTGGTTCGGGCTTTTGCCCACCAGGCGCCCGCTCCGGGTGACCGCGTGGCCGCGTTTACCAGTTCCTGGAAGGACCGCCCGCTGCCCGGGCTGGCCGTCGAGCTCGGCGCCACGGTCATCGACCGGCGCGTGCCGGCCGCGATGCTCAACTTCCTGTGGCATCGCTGGGGATGGCCACCGGCCGAACTGCTCTGCGGGGCCGCTGACATCTTCCACGCGGCGCACCCCCTGCTGATGCCGGCCCACTGGGGCGCTCAGGTCATCACGATTCACGACCTGTTCTTTCTCAACCACCCCGAGCAGACAGCGGCCGAAGTACGGCGCGACTATGCGGCGCTCGCCCCCCGACACGCCAGGCGGGCGGATGCCATCATCACCCCATCCCGCTATACGGCCGACCTGATCACCGCGACGCTGGGCGTTCCGGCCGACCGGGTCCATGTGTGCGCGCCTGGCCCCCCGGTCTGGTCAACGCTCGGGCACGCACCGCATGTGCCGTCCGGAGGCTACATCCTCTTCATCGGCACACTCGAACCGCGCAAGAACGTGGGCGCCCTGCTGGACGCCTATGAGCGCCTGCTGGGCCGCGGCACACCCGTGCCGGACCTGGTGCTGGCCGGACGCGCCACGGCCACCTCCGAGGCGTGGCTCGCGCGGATTGGCCGCGCGCCGCTGGCCGGGCGCGTGCGCCACCTCGGCTATGTGGCCGGCAGCGCGCGGGAGGCCCTGTATGCGGGCGCCCGCCTCGTTGTGCTGCCCTCCCTGGACGAGGGCTTTGGCCTGCCTGCCCTTGAAGCCATGTCGGCCGGCGTGCCGGTGCTGCTGGCCAACCGGGGGGCCCTGCCGGAGGTTGCCGGGGATGCCGGCGTCCTGGTGGACCCCGCCAATGTCGACGCGTTCGAGCGCGCGCTCTACGATCTGGTGCAGGACGAGGCACACGCCACGGCGTGTGCCGAACGTGGCCTGCGCCGCGCGCGCGAGTTTTCCTGGTCCACTGCGGCCACCGCGCTGCGGCAGGCCTATGTGTCGGCCATCGCACGCCGGCGGACCCGCTGATGCGCATCGCCATTGATGCGCGGGATCTGGCCGCACACCCCACCGGCGTGGGACGGTATCTGGGCGAGATCGTGCGCGCGTGGGCAGAGATGCCAGAAGCCAGGGCGCATGAACTGATCTTCTGCGCGCCCGGCCCCCTCACGCTCCCAGGCGCCGACGGTCTGCAGGTGACCGTCCGGGTCGCGCCCGGCCACGGCCTGGCCTGGGAGCAGCTGACGCTGCCA
>JAKFYA010000198.1 GCA_021731095.1 Acidobacteriota bacterium
GGCCTGATTCGCCGATGGATCGGGACAGCCACGCGCGCGTCTCGCGGTCGTAGGGCTCGGCCAGCTTCACCACCTCGGGGTCGGGTACGGTCGCGTCCGTCACCGGCATCAGCCGCAACTGCGTGGAGGCTTTGGCCCACCGCCCGTTCGCCCCACGGGTCAGCACGATGTCGGCACGGCCCAGGCGACGTCCCCAGGCATCGGCCTGCAGCATCGACACTCCGTTCACCGTCAGACTCTGCACATCGCGGTGCGTGTGCCCCATCAGCAACAGGTCGATGCCGGGGACCTGACGCGCAAGCGCCAGAGCGGTGTTCTCCTGCGGCACCTGTGACGGGAACGGCTCGCCGGTGGGCAGGTCTTCCTCGACGCCCGTGTGGGCGGCCACGACCACCAGGTCCACGCGTTCCTGCTCGCGCAACTGGGCCACGCGCCTGGTCGCCTCCGCCACCGGATCCCTGAACTCCAGCCCGGCATAGTTGCCCGGGTTCTCCCACGACGGAATGCCGGGAGTGGTGAGTCCGACGATGCCGACCCGCACCCCCTGCAGCTCCTTCACGATATACGGCAGATAGGGTGCCTCGGAGGACGCCACCCGGTAGCTGTTGGCGGAGAGCCAGGGAAAGCGGGCCTCGCGCCGCGCCTTCTCCAGCACAGGCAGGCCGAAGTTGTATTCGTGGTTGCCCACCGCCATCGCATCGAAGCCCAACGCGTTCATCGCGAGCATCATCGGATCCGGAGGCGCATTGTTGCGGCGGTTGTGCACGTAGGCGAGCGGGGTCCCCTGGATGGTGTCCCCCGAGTCGACGAGCAGGGTCCCGCCGGGGTTCTCGCGACGCACCTGCCGGACCAGGGTCGCCACCTTGGCCAGGCCGCGCGCGTCAGGCCGATCGGCGTAGTAGTCGACCGGCAGGATGTTGCCGTGCAGGTCTGTCGTCGAGAGCACGGTGATCCACGCGCGGTCAGGCCCTGCGGCCTGAGGCGAGACCAGCAGGGCGGACGCGCCAGCCAGCGCAGCCACGGCCAGGGTGAATCGGAACAGCGGACGCAGTGGTGTCATGGGGGCCCGTTCCCCGGGCGGGTCGCCCAGGTCCTTGGGGCGATGCTAGCACGCAGGTCGTGCGGTCCCCGCCCTGCGCCAGAGGTAAAATCGACGTGTCATGCCCATCTACGAATATGTCTGCCAGTCCTGCGCGCATCCGTTCGAGCTGCTGGTGCGTGGCACAACGACACCGGCCTGCCCGGCGTGTCAGAGCCAGGCCCTGGAACGGAAGCTCTCGAGCTTTGCCGCCCATACGGCGGGCGGCGGCGCCGCCGCGACAGCCATGCCGGCCGGATGCGGCCGGTGCGGTGACCCGCGCGGCCCAGGCGCCTGCTCGATGAACTAAGCACCTCCGGCGGCCCGGCCAGGCCGCACTCAGTGCTGGAGGTGTCCCGCGTGCGGGTCGAGCGGTGCCCCCATCGCCATCGGGGCCGTGAGCAGTTGCAGGAACACGGCGCCACCCCACGTCACGCGCGCTCCGTAGCGTGGCGCGAGGAAGGCTGAGGGCACGCTGGCCGACAGACTCGTGCCCAGAGCCGTCTCCCAGCCACGCCACGCACCCAGGTCGCGCTGATAGCCCGCCTGCAGCTTGCCCATGCCAAGGGGGTCGGTCAGCCCGTGAATGCTCAGGTCGTGCGGCGTCTTGGTTCCCAGTTCCGCGCGACCGTAGACCGTGTCCCGTGTCGACAGGTCATAGCCCGTCTCAGCCAGTCCGAACGACGTCGCCCGGCCACCGTCGTGCTTCCACCCCCAGGCGAGCGTGCTGGCCCAGTTCCGACCGTGCATGCCGTAGGGTCTGACATGCACGACCGATGCAGTCACCAGGGTGGCGCTCTGGCGGGTCGCGTGCTCGCTGCTGGCCTCGGCCTCCGTGAGACGACCGGCTGACGCCTGTGCGGCCCACCGCGGTCCCGGCAGCCACGTCAGGCGCGCCGACAGGGAATCGAGTGCGCCGGTCTCGATGTTGCGCCGACGGTCATCTGGTTCGCGCCCGTTGAAGGCCGAGCCCTCCATCTTCCAGCGACGGCCGTAGACGCCGGCCGTCACGACGCCAAAGGACAGGTGCGTGGCATCCAGCCAGTGGTGGGCAATCGGAGCCACCGGGTTGCGGAGGGCCGACGGGCGATGCGGGAAGGCGGTCGGCCCCAGGGCCGGTTCACCCACGGGCGCCGCGTACACCTGCAGGCCCACGTGGGGGGTCAGCGGCCGGTGATACTCGAGGGCCACTTCCATCGCCGCATCGTGCGGGTGCTGCCGCTCGTGAATCGCCTTGCCCCCGCACTGTTCACCGGTCGCCAGCATGTCGGGATAACCGCAGCCGCGAATGGTCCATGGTTCAAGGCTGGCCATCGCGCGCACCTGCAGCGAGCCCCCCTTCACCGGGCGCCTCGCGGATGCCATCAGCCAGTTGATGCTCCCGGTCTGCGTCCCGCCGAAGTAGCCGCCCTCGTGGATGGTCTGCAGGAAGACCGTGCCATGCAGCATCAGATCCCAGCCATGGGAGCGACCCATCACGGCGCGCATGGGCGTGGCATCGGGCATCCACGACGTGCCGGATCCGACGCGTGCGATGGGAATGTCGACAGCGGGTGGAGGCTCGGCCTCGTGTTGATGCCCAGGGGCGTCCTGTGCCCGCGCCCGGCCCTCCAGGCACAACACCGCGAGGCAGAGGGAGGCGAGCAGGGCGGCGCGGGTCACGGAGTCACCACCAGGCATTCTAGCGGTGTTGGTGACCGCGCGCAGGCGGCGACTCAGACCACTGACGAGCGTGACAGCCGCGTGCGCCCGCTCACGCTATCCCGCGTGAGCGTGTCCGTCAGATCGGCAATCGCGTCGACCCAATCGATCACATCGCGCAGCGGCAGCCCCGGACTGGCATCCCAGCCGTGCGTACCACCCGGACCTGGCCCCTGGACACGCACCGGTCGCTCCACCAGCGGCAACAGATCGCGACCGGCCGCCTCATCCGCGAGACCGATGGTCAGCAGGCGACCATGTTCGCGACGGATGGCCTCGCGAATCAGCCCGATCGCCATGCTGCCGCTGATCATGGCACCCACGTGCCACCCGTACTCGGCCGGCTCCATCTTCAACCAGCCCGCCTGCAGCGCGCGCGCGAACGAGGTCCGCACCGACGTGGCCGCATCGGCTGGCCACACCAGCTCGCTGTATTCGCGCAGCTTGGCCAGTCGGGCATCCAGGAGCGAGAGCCCGCTCTCGCGTGCCGTCTCCTCGACCGACATCTCACTCAGCAGCCGGACACCTATCCCGGACACGGTCACGGCACGACGCAGGGTCACCAGCACATCGCGGTGCGACTGGCCGAACTCGGCCACCACGTACTCGCCCTGCACATGAGACTTCGGAACCGGCAGCCGGAACTGCTCGCGCGGCAGGAACGCGGCCGCCCCCCGCTCGCTGGTGAAGGGGATGCGCACGCCAAGGCGTTGCTGCAGGTGCTCCTGCTCGGCGCGCGTCCGACCAGAGCAGAGCACCACCGTCACCTCAGCCTCTCTCAGCCGGGCCAGCGCCTGCCCGGCCCGCGCGCACTGGGTGGCCGTCGCGTGATCGAAGATGCGATCCACGGCGGAGAAGGTGACGATGTGGGGCTGGACAGACATGGCGGCGGAACCGTCCCAAGCTTGACGAAGGCCGTCGCACGCCGCCATCCGGTCGATCGGGTATTTTCGCGCGGCGACCTCCGCGCGAGGGCGGCAACGGGCTAGGATCGAGGCATGCCGACACGCTGGCGCTGGCGCGGTCCATCCTCGATGTGGCAGGTGCTCGCGCTGGGATTCAGCCTCATTCTGGGACTCTGGCTCCTCACCAGCATGCAGGTCACGCGACGCATGGCCGCCGTCCAGGATCAGGTTGCCGCGCTCAACGCTCGCTATTTGCGGGCGCAGGACACCTTGGCGGCCTCCAGGGGCAAGATGCTGCTCGGCTCGGCGTTTGTCCGGGATGCCTTGTTTGATCCGGACAACAGTGCCACCGCCGTGTATCGCGAGAAGGAACTGGCCACCATCCGGGAGCTGCGCGAGGTATTGGCCAGCTACGAGGTCGTGCTGCCCGGCAAGGACGAACCCGGACGCTTGCGCCAGCTCATCGCCGACGTCGACGTCTTCGAAACGGTGATGCAGCGCTCACTGGAGCGCGACTCTGCGGGCCTGACGGATCTGGAACGCCTCACCGTCGTGCAGGCCCTGGTCGCCGCGCGTGATCGCGCCGTGAATACCTCCGAGGCCTTCCAGTCAGCCAACCGATCGGACTACGTGCAGCAGCAGTCAGCGCTGTCCGACGCCATGCACGCCACCCAGCGACTGATGAACGAACAACTGGGCGCGGCGCTGCTGGTCAGTCTGCTGGTGGGCTGGCTGGCCACCCGCCGGGCGGTCAGCCTCGAGCGACATCTGCAGGGTGAACGCGCCAGGGCCGAGGATACGGCGCGAGAACTGCAGCGGTTGTCGGCCCGCCTGGTGACCGTCGAAGAAGATGAACGCCGCACCATCGCCCGGGAACTGCACGACGAAGTGGGGCAACTCCTGTCGGCCGTCAAGGTGGAACTGGCGCTGATTCGACGGACGCCGGATGCCGCCGGACAGTCGCGCCTGCTCACCAGTGCCGAGCACATGGCCGACGAGGCGCTCCAGGGTGTACGGGACCTGTCCCGCCTGCTCCATCCGGCACTGCTCGATGACCTCGGGCTCTCGGCCGCCGTGGACTGGTATCTGCAGGGGTTCGGACGGCGGACAGGCCTTCGGGTGGAGCTGCTGCAGGAGGACATGGAACCGCGCCTCCCATCAGCCACCGAGGCCGGCGCCTACCGCATCATCCAGGAGGCGCTCTCCAACACCGCGCGCCATGCGCGCGCGTCCAGTTGCCGCGTCTATCTGCAACGGCTCTCCGGCACCGTGCTCATCACGGTCGAAGACGATGGCGTCGGCTTCCAGCCATCGACGGAACCCGGGAGACCAGGCGGACTTGGCCTCATTGGCATCCGCGAACGCGCCTGGCAACTGGGTGGCACGGTCCGCCTGGAGAGTGCACCCGGCACCGGGACCAGACTCACCGTGGAGTTGCCCGTGCACGACGCCACCCCGACGCCACCTGGCATCCCCGGATCCGAGCCCGCAGGGCCCCTGACCGTGCCAGCGCTTCCACACTCGCCGATGCCGCTTGTCGGCGCGGCACTTCCCCGGACCTAAGGCCTGCATATGGCACGACTGCGCATTCTCATCGGCGACGACCACACCCTCATGCGGCACGGTGTGCGCAAGATCATCGAAGAGCGGGCCGACTGGGAAGTGGTGGCCGAGGCCAGCAACGGTCGCGAAGCCGTGAATGAGGCCGTCGCCCAGTCTCCGGATGTCGTGCTGCTGGACGTCGGCATGCCGCAGCTGAACGGCATAGAAGCCACGCGCCAGATCGTCAAGCGCCTGCCGCACGCACGCGTGCTCATCCTGAGCATGCACAGCGATGAAGCCTATGTGAGCCAGAGCATGCGCGCTGGCGCCGCCGGTTACCTGCTGAAGGACTCGGCTGGCGAGGACCTGGTCCGTGCCATCGCGGCCGTTGCCGCCGGCAAGTCGTTCTTCAGTCCCGCCGTCGCTCGCATCATGGCGGACGACTACCTCCAGCGTCTCGCGGATCGCGGCATCATGGACCGCTACGACCTGCTCTCGGAACGCGAGCGGGAGGTGTTCCAGCTGATCGCCGAAGGGAACAGCAACAAGGAGATTGCCGCGCTGCTGTCGCTGAGCCCGGCCACCATCGAGACACATCGCGCCCACATCCTGCAGAAACTCGACGTGCACAACACCGCAGATCTGGTGCTGTACGCCGTGCGCCGGGGCGTCATCAAGTAGCCCCTCATCGGGCGGGGCGCTGGACGGTCACGCGCGGCCGGAATGCCAGGCTCAGCGGAAGGGCGCGCGCAGCGCCCCTGTCAGCGTCCCAGGGTCCGGCATGTCGGACAGGCCGATGCGCATGGCCTCGTGCCCGCCTGCGGGCTGGGCCCGGTAGGTACGACACAGGTGGTCCCACCACGGCAGGTTGAAGCCGAAATTGGCCTGCTGTTCGTCGTGGCGCGTGGAGTGATGCACACGGTGCATGTCCGGCGTCACCAGCACGAGGCGCAGAACCCGGTCGGCCCTGAGCGGCAGCCGCCAGTTGGCGTGGTTCACCAGCGCCGCGGCGTTGAGCACGATTTCGAAGACCATCACGGCAACCGGTGTGGCGCCCATCGCAACCACCACCAGTGCCTTCAGTCCCAGCGACACCAGCATCTCGGCCGGATGAAAACGGACGGCGGAGGTGACGTCCAGATCTTCGTCGGTGTGATGCACCCGATGCAGGCGCCAGAGCACGGGAACCCGGTGCATGACGCGATGCTGGGCATAGACCGCGGCATCCAGCAGGACGAAGGCCAGCACACCCGCCATCCACGGCGCGCCGGGCAGCGATGGCAGGAGGCCCCATCCCCGGGCCTGACCGTAGGTCGCCAGGCCCACAACACCCGCAGGTGCCACCACGCGCACGAGCGCGGTGTTGATGAGCGTGAGCTGGAGATTCACCCGCCAGCGCCGGAGCCTGTCATGCCGGCGCGTTCGGCGGGGCGCCACGCCCTCGGCCACCGCCATGGCCGTCAGCGTCGCCAGAAAGACACCGAGACGCCAGGCGGACTCGGCGGCCATCCTTACCGGGCGTCTCCTGCCGATACGAAGCGGGGCGCAATGTCGACCGGCACATTCTTGAGACGGTCCAGCACACGCTGCACCTCGGGACGCACCACGCCGAGGGTCGTGATGAGCTGCTGTCCTGCCGCGTAGTCACCCGTCGCCTGCATCGTCATGATGTCGCGGGTCAGGTCGCTGACATTCGTCCGGATGGCGGCCGGGTTCACGGCGAAAGTGCCATCGCCCGCCACCGTCACACCGCCGTGATCGAGGAAATAGTTGAGCTGGATGGCAATGCCTCGCCCATGCGCCTCATTGATGCCGAAGCGGATGGACCTGAAGCATGAAGCCAGGAACGTCGTGTACATCGTCTGCTCCAGGCCCTTGTCGAGCGTGCCCCGGTCCACCAGGAACTGCAGCGCGAAGAGCCCCGAGATGTCGGCCTTGGCCTCTTCAATCGCGCTGTAGGTGTCCTTGAACTCCAACCGGACGTTGGTCGCGCGGCCGCCCACGGTGATGTTGTGGGGCCCGAGGCCGTGCATCAGCTCGTGCATCAGGATGTGCGTGAAGAAGGCGTCGAAGGAGACGTGCCCCCGGTCTTTCTCGGCCAGCGCCACCTGCGCAATGGGGAGCAGCACCGTCGTGAACTTGGCCTCCTGGGTGTTCTTCAGCATCACCCGCTTGGAGCCCTTCTCGTGGATCACACGCTCGTCGTTCGGCAGGTTGAAGGCGGCTGTCTGCACCCCGCGGTTCCCGTCCCCGGCGGCAAAGACCAGATTCACCACCCGGATGGGCGCCATCGCGCCCAGCTTCGGATTGCGGAACCGCGGGTCGATGGGCAGGTGGTTCTCGATGGTCTGCAACTCGGCGCCGAGGTGTTGCAGCTTGTCGGATTCCTTCGCATCGCGCAGCGCGATGAACGCCTCAAAGCCGGCCTTGTAGCCGAACCACTCGTCTTCGTAGGTCTCGTATGGTCCGATGGTGGGTTCGATACTGGCGTCCAGCTCCATCCACGCCACGTCACTGGCGTAGTAGTCGTTGGTGAGGAACGCGTCGGCGCGCCGCTCGAGGAACATCTTCAGCGTGGGCTGTGCGGTCAGCTGAGCCGCTTCGCGCAGCAGCGCCGCCGCCTGCGCCAGCTCGCCCTGATACTCGAGGCTGTAGGGCACGCTGGTCAGGGCGCCGTCGGTGCCACGACGAATGGTCGTGAAGAATCCGGTGGCCGCGCCGTGGCCAGCCTTGGGCAACGACTGTACCCAGGCCTCCACCTCCGCCTTCGTCGCACCCGCCGGATAGAAGTTGCCCTGCTCGGGTTTCGCCGGGACGCCCGGGATGAACGGCGCGAATTCGTCCAACCGTGACCACGGCCCCTTGTTCAGCAGGAAATAGTGCAGTCGCGCGCGCCCCAGGTCCGACTGGTCCGTCAGCAGCTCGAGCAGCAGCGCCTCGTTCCCCGCCCAGACCTGCTTCAGGAAGATCGGGTCCAGCAGGCGTGCGGCGGCAATGATGCGTGCCAGCGCCTGCTGCTCATTCGGCGGGAGGGCCGCCACGTCAGCGCCCAGATCAACCGGCGCAAAGCGGGAGGCCATAGCCCGGAGTTTCGCGGTCTCTGCGGCGGCCGGCGAGGACGCTGGCGTGGAGGACGAGGATCCGGACGGCGACGGTCCGGCGCACGAGAGAGACATGGCAGACATCACGATCAGCAGCACCCCGAGGTGTCGTCGCATCCCGCGACTCCTTCTAATGAACGCCAGAACTCATCTGGAGCGCCGCCGGTTCGGCGCCCAGGCGGCGAATGGCCGCTTCCCACATCTCGTCGGCTGGCACCGAGAAGATCAACTGCGGATCCACCGGCAGGGTCAACCAGCCCGAGGCCACCAGTTCCTGGTCGAGCTGCCCGGGCCCCCAGCCGGCATAACCGGCAATCACGCGCGTCTTCGACGAGGGCGCAGCCTGCAACATCTGCAGGGTCAGCTCCTTGGACACTGACAGCAGCACACCCGGCGCAATCTCGCGCTGTTCGTCATCCGGCCCCTGGGCCTCGGACATCAGCACCCAGGTGCTCTGCGGCTGCACGGGCCCGCCCACCAGCAGAAACAGATCAGGATGGACCGTCACCGGCGGATCGGTCTTGATGAGTGACCACGCCGGCTCGGTCATCGGCCGGTTGAGCACCAGCCCGAACGCCCCCTGCTCGGTGTAGTCGCAGAGCAGAATCACCGTCCGCGTGAAGTTCGGATCGGCCATCTGCGGCATCGACAGGAGCAGGAGCGGAGCGGCTGACACAGCGTCGGTCATGCCTTCATCTTATCCCGTGCCCACCGGATATGCCGTCGCGCCAGCGGTTCCTGTGCAGAGGGCCGCGCCGGCGACTCGTCGTCCAGGGCCGTGCCGGCGCCCGGGTCGATCGAGTTGCCCATCGCCACCGCCAGATTGCGTCGCATCTGCGGAAGGCTCACGCGCGTCATGGCCGTACCTGCAACAGCGGCCTCCCAGTCGGCATCGGCGGTGGACCAGAGCCGCGCCAGCGGCGGCTGGTCCAGCCCTGCGCGCGGCTGCCACGCCGCGTCGGTCGATACCGCCGGATGCAGATTGAACGGGCAGACGTCCTGGCAGACGTCGCACCCATAGATGCGCGTGCCGGTCGCCTCGCGCAATTCGACCGGCACATCCTTCCGCAGCTCGATGGTGAGATAGGAGATGCAGCGCCTCGCATCCAGCACGTACGGCTCGACGAACGCCTGCGTCGGACAGGCCTCGAGACACAGGGTGCAGGTGCCGCACTGGTCCGTGGCCGGCTCGTCCGCCGGCAGCGGAATGGTGGTGATGATGTCCGACAGGAACACCCACGAGCCGAGCCGCTCGTTGATGAGACAGGTGTTCTTCCCGATCCAGCCCAGCCCCGCGCGCTGGGCGAACACCTTCTCCGCAATGGGCCCGGTGTCCACATAGGCCCACGACTCGGAGGGCGCGGACACCTGCGCCGTCATCCAGTCCATCAGCGCCGTCGTGCGTTGCCCGATGACCGCGTGATAGTCCTCGCCCCACGCATAGCGCGAGATCCGTGCCTGGCCGGTGTCGGGGACTTCCGTCGAATAGGGATGGGCGGTGTTGTAGACGGTCGCAAGGGAGATG
>JAKFYA010000151.1 GCA_021731095.1 Acidobacteriota bacterium
GAGGGCGGGTTACGCCGCGCGATACCACCGCCGACCAACCCGCGTGACACTGACTCCGCTGTACCTCACATGCCTGAAGGCTCTGCCATTCCAAGTCATGGCTCCAGGCCGATGCGTGCGAGGATCTGCGCGAACATGGGGCCAGCCTGTGCTGCCTGTGCATCCCATCCGTCTCGCGTAGAACCGCTGCCGTGAAGAATCATGAACATCAGGGTCACCTGATGTTGTCCTGCGCTGGACGTGAAGATCCACACGCGGTTGCCAATTGGTGAAGCGGCGCTGGATGGATTGGGGACGGACGGATTCACAGCGGACACGAGTCCGTCACCCAGATCCAGCCACACCCATAGTCGGCCCGCGATGCGCGCCTGGCCAACTCTTCCCGTGCGCCCTCCGAACTTCCCGGAGAGCGCCTCCGCGTAAGCCTGAAGGTCGGCGAACGTGCCAGGCTTTGTCAGCTGCATAGGCGCGGGAATCGGTGGTGCCAGCATCGCCAGAAAGGCCCCATCTGGAGACGATAGCGTCATGGTGACGCCAGGAATCCCTGAG
Organism: Acidobacteriota bacterium; assembly: GCA_021731095.1. GTDB lineage: Bacteria > Acidobacteriota > Vicinamibacteria > Vicinamibacterales > UBA2999 > JAKFYA01. The sequence continues at coordinate 550 of JAKFYA010000151.1, forward strand.
ACGGAGAGCCATCCTTTGGGATAGGCGATGCGGACGTTGAGGGCGGATGCGGTGATTCGTGTCTCCTCCCAGGTGGCGTCCGCCGCCAACTCGCGATGGCGGATGGTGTTGGCGAACTCCTTGGGCAGGTTGAGTGGGGCCGTGTCGGAAACGTTCTTGTGAGGTGATGAGTTCATCTCCACACCGACGACGCCCTGAATGCGCTCCCGCATTGCCGCCTTGGTGTAGTCGGGCCGGATGGAGCTGACCAGCGAAGGAGTCGTGACGTCTCCGGTCGCAGCGTAGGCATCTGGCGGAGGCCACGGCTCCTCAGCCCGTTGTGCGAATAGGTGCGAGGGTGGCTGACACAGCATGAGTGCCACCAGTGCGCCAACGTGACTGCTGCTAGCTCGTAACACTCGCCACCTCGTCTCTGTGGTTCGAGGTGCCCTGCCCTCCTGGCGCTCGCGCGCCGGTTGGGCCAGCCCCCTCCGTTTCGAGAACCTTACACGAACGACTCTCTCGCGCAATACGCGGGGGCTACTGTCGACGTTCCGGCTGAGGTTAGTGGCAACAGCTGCGGCAAGACCGGTCCACCACTCCCAGGCTTTCAGCGCAGTTCAACGGATTAGGGTATCCAATGAAAAAGAAGAGCGTCGTTCACCTCGTCCTCATGACCGCGGTCACCGCGGGGCTCGCACTTACGCAGGCGCAGGTCGTCCACGCGCAGATTCAGGGATCGACCGGTTCGTCGCCGTACGTCCTCCCCGTCGACACGCGCACAGAAACCTACTCGGTGCTCACCGTCGACAACACCGGCGCCGCAGTGGATGACGTGGTGCCGAAGACCGGCGGCGGGCAGTACCGGCTGGCCGGCCTCCCGGACGGCATGGGTGTGGTGGACAACGGCGACGGCATCACCTTCACATTGGCAATTGCCCACGAGCTGTCGAACGCAGTGGGGACGGTTCGCGATCACGGGGCCATCGGGTCCTTCGTCTCCAGGTGGGTCATCAACAAGCACTGGCTCTCGGTCATCTCTGGCGAGGACCTGATGAAGCGGGTCTACGGCTGGGATGTGGCCACCCAGACATCGGGCACCACCCCTCAGGTGATTGCGTTCAATCGCTACTGCTCTGCGGACCTGCCGGAGAGAACCGCCTTCTACGACGCGGCCACCAACACGGGCAGCGAGGCGCGAATCTTCCTGTACGGTGAAGAAGGCGGCGCCAACGGCTTTGCGCGGGCGTCGATCGTCTCTGGTGCGGACGCTGGCAGCAGCTACATCCTCGGCAAGTTCAATCTCTCGACCAATGGCTCAGGGCAGGTGGGCGTCGGCGGGTGGGAGAACCTGGTGGCCAATCCTTTCTCCCAGCGGAAGACCATTGTCATCGGCATCAACGACGGCGGCACGGGCATCATGAACAACTCCGTGGCGGTGTATGTCGGCACGAAGAAGGCGACCGGGCAGAGCGAGGTTGACCGGGCGGGCCTGACCAACGGCACCCTGCAGTTCGTCAACGTCGTCGGCAACCCGCGTGAAATTGTGGACAGCACGACGCGGGCGACGAGGATTGTCAGCGGCACGGCGTTCACGCTCAGCGACACGTCGTCCACCACCTTCTCCCGGCCGGAAGATGGCGCGTGGAACCCACTCAACCCAAGCCAGTTCTACTTCGTCACCACCGACCAGCTCGACCAGGTCAGTGATGGTCTCGGTACGCAGATTGGGCAGACGCGCCTGTGGCGCCTGACCTTCACCGACATCACGCGTCCTGAGCTGGGCGGCACGATCGACCTGCTCATCGACGGCCGCACCATCGATGGGGACAAGGTCAACATGTTCGACAACCTGACGGTCAACATGACCAACGGCCGGTTGATTCTTCAGGAAGATGTCGGCGCCACGGCGCACAACGGCAAGATCTGGGAATTCGACCCGGCCACGTTCACCGGCACCACGAACACGGGCACGCTGACGACTATCGCGAAGCACGATCCCGCGCGCTTTGGCGACCGCGTCCGCGGCGTCACGACGCCCGCCACGCTGCCGTTCACGAATGACGAAGAGAGCTCCGGGGTGATCGACATCACGAGCATCATGCGGGGAAGTCGGCTCCACCGGGGCAATCCCAATGAAGCGTGGTACATCAGCTCAGATCAGGCTCACTATTCGACCGGTCTCACGACCGAACAGGTGGAAGGCGGCCAGATCGTCGTGATTCACCGGCTCGGCGATCGCTAGTTTCTCCCCCCGTGGCCAGCGGGCTGGAGTGTGGCCATCACGGTCATGCTTCTGGCCCGGCTGGCGCTTCGGTGGGTTAGCCGAAGTTCGCCTCTGTCGGCAGGGCCGTGCTGTCGTGCCGCACCCAGCCGTCGTGCTGGAGTGTGAGGGACTGGATAGCCAGTGCCGTGCCAGGGGCACCCACATCTGGAAGCGCCTGCCACTCGGACACCCAGCAGCGATACACCGTGTAGCTGTGTACCTTCTGGCCTGCCTCGTCGAACATCTCGATGGTGAGGTCCCTGGGGTGTTCCGGGGTGTTCGCCCACTGCGCGAAGGCGGCGTCCTGCGTAATGCCTGCTTCGAGCCGCAACGACCCGTGTTCGTGCAGCCCGCTGACCTTGTTCACCCCGGCGACCTCTGTGCCATTGCACGTCACCCGGAACCTGAATTGCGCGTACGGGTTCGGCATGCGCAAGGATACTCCCGGGGTGTCGTCATCGGCGCCAGCGCCGGCGCGTGGCGAAGTCGACTACCATCGTCCCAGTCACACACGCATGGGCTCCATCGACATTCTCCAGGTCATTCAGGCAGCGACCACGCCGGTGGTGCTGATCTCGGGCGTGGGGTTGCTGCTGCTCACCTTGACGGCGCGCCTGGGCCGCATCGTGGACCGCACGCGCATCCTGGCGAGGCAGCGGCGCACGGCCGAGCCAACCGAGCAGCGCAGCCTGGACACGCAACTGCAGATCCTCAGCCGCCGCGCCAGGCTCATCCGCCTGGCGGTGACGCTGAGCGCCCTGGCCGTGGCGATGACGGGCATCCTGATTGCGGTGCTCTTCCTGGGTCTGCTCCTGAAGATCAATCTTGCGGTGGTGGCAGCCGTGCTCTTCGTCGGCAGTCTGCTCAGTCTGGTGGCGGCCATGCTGGTGTTCGTCCAGGAGCTCTACCACGCACTCACCGCCCTGGAGCTGGACGTCAGCGAACCGCCGGCCTGACCCGTCGCGGCACCCAACCCATCCCCGGGTTGGCTTCATAATGCGCTTCGGCTATCATGCAACCATATGGTTGCACGAAGTGCGGAGGCGGAAGCCGCCACCAATCGCCTCTTCCTGGCCCTGGGCGACTCGACCAGGCGAGACATCGTGCGGCGCGTGATGCGCCGCGAGGTCAACATCTCGACCCTGGCCGGCTTCTACGACATGAGTTTTGCCGCGGTGCAGAAGCACGTGGCCATCCTGGAGCGGGCCAGCCTCGTCCGCAAAGAGCGGTGCGGCCGCGAGCAACTCGTCCACGGCAACGTGGCCGCGCTCCATCGCGCACGACGCTTGCTCGACCAGCTGGAAGCGGTCTGGCGCGCCCGCATCGACCAGCTTAATGCCCTGTTGGCCTGTTCACCTGAAGGAGAAGCCTGATGCCTGTACTCGCTGTCACCAAGGACCCGAACACCTGCACCATGACGCTCGTCGCCGAGTTCCCGGTGCCTGTGTCACGGGTCTGGGCGGCCTGGGCCGACCCGCGGCAGGTGGAGCGCTTCTGGGGCCCGCCCACCTGGCCTGCCACGTTCGTGGAGCACCCCTTCGTGGTGGGCGGCCTGTCGCGGTACTACATGACCGGCCCGGATGGGACCCAGGCGCACGGCTGGTGGCGCCTGCTGCGCCTCGACCCGCCCCACTCGTTCGACCTGGAGGATGGCTTCGCAGACGAGACCGGTGCGCCGAACAGCACGTTGCCAACCACGCAGATGCGCCTGACGCTGGAGGCGACTGCCGAGGGCACGCGGATGGTCATTGTCTCCACCTTCGCCAGCGCGGAGGCGATGGCGCAGTTGCTGACCATGGGCATGGAAGAAGGCCTGAAGGCCGCCCTCGGGCAGATGGACGGCGTCCTCCGCGCCTGACGTCGGCCCGTCGTCCTCAGGCACGGGGCGCGTCAGCGCGCGAGGGACGCGCTGTCGATGACGAAGCGGTACTGCACGTCGCCCTTGAGCATGCGCGCGTAGGCGTCGTTGATCTGGTCGGCGCGGATCAGTTCGATGTCCGCCACGATGTCGTGCTCGGCGCAGAAGTTCAGCATTTCCTGCGTTTCCGGAATGCCGCCAATCAGCGAGCCCGCCAGGCGGCGACGCTTCATGATGAGGCTGAACACCTGGAGCGCCGCATGCGGCGTGGCTGGTGCTCCGACCAGCGCCATCGTGGCGTCACGCTTCAGCAACTGGAAGAACGGGTCCAGGTCGTGCGGCGCCGCCACGGTGTTGAGGATGAGGTCGAGGCTCCTGGCGAAGGGCGTCATCTCCTCGGCATTGCGCGACACCACCACCTCGTGGGCCCCGAGGGCCAGGGCTGCCGCGCGCTTGGACTCGGACGTGGTGAACGCCACGACGTGCGCGCCCATGGCATGGGCCAGCTTGAGGCCCATGTGGCCGAGACCACCGATGCCGACCACGCCCACCCGGTGGCCCGGTCCCACCTTCCAGTGGCGGAGCGGCGAGTAGGTGGTGATGCCCGCGCAGAGAAGCGGTGCGACGGCGGCCAGTTGCGCCTCGGGGTGCGTGATGCGCAGCACGAAGCGCTCGTGCACCACGATCCGCTGGGAGTAGCCCCCCAGCGTGTGCCCCGGCGCGTCCGTCGTCGGCCCGTTGTAGGTGCCGACCATGTGGTTGCAGTAGTTCTCCAGCCCCACGGCACAGTCGTCACAGTGCTGGCAGCTGTCCACGATGCACCCGACGCCGACCAGATCGGCCACCTGGAAGCGGGATACCTCCGCGCCCACCGCCGATACGCGGCCCACGATCTCGTGTCCCGGCACGCAGGGGTATTTGGTGCCGGCCCACTCGGCACGCACCTGATGCAGGTCCGAGTGGCACACGCCGCAGTAGGCAATCTCAATCTGGACGTCGTGCGGGCCCGGCGCGCGCCGGGTGATGGTCATGGACGCGAGGGGCTGGTCGCCCGCCAGCGCGCCGAAAGCTGTGATGGTCATGGCGTCGTCTCCAAGGGTGTTGACCATTGTGGCGCGAACCCGCCACGCCTGCATGTGCCAGACCGTTCACTCATAGGGCAATGCTTGGCGATGTGTGCGAAGTATCTATTGGAACGACGCCAGTGGCAGGCCTACCGTAGCGCCATGGGTACGTCAGGCGCGTTGATGCCGGGAACGACTGGGTCTGCCGTGGTGCCACGACTCTGCGCGGCACGTCTCACTCCACGCCTGTTGCCGAGCTGTCTTCGCCGGCTCGTGCGACAGGCCGTATCCTCGTGCCTGGTGGCTGTCTGCGCTGGCGGGTGCGCGCTGGCGCAGCAGCCAGCGGCGAGTGCGAGGACCATCAACCATCAGCTCGTGGAGCTGAACGCCGCGGTGCAGAACCTGTCGACGCGCGTCTCCGGAAGCGTCGTGCAGGTGCGGGTCACCGGCTATGGACCGTTGCAGGAGCAGGGAGCCGGTAACACGGACGCGGTGATCGGGCCGCAGCGCAGCATAGGGTCGGGAGTCGTTATCGACGCCGACGGTTACATCCTCACCAACGCCCACGTGGTGGCCGGCGCGAAACGCGTGCAGGCCGTGTTGCACACCGCAGGAGCAGCGGGCGGCATTGGCGCGCTGTCGGCCGACGTGGGGCGGACGGTGAACGCCAAGGTGGTTGGCGTCGCTCAAGAGCTCGACCTGGCGCTGCTGAAGGTCGAGGCGACCGGGCTCACGCCGCTCCCGCTGGCCGACTACAATGCCGTCCGCCAGGGCCAGCTGGTGTTTGCGTTCGGTAGCCCCGAGGGGCTCCGCAACTCCGTGTCGATGGGCGTGGTCAGCGCCGTGGTGCGCCAGCCTGACCCGGACCATCCATCGATCTTCGTCCAGACGGATGCGCCCATCAATCCGGGCAACAGTGGCGGACCCCTCGTGAACCTGGCCGGCGAGATGGTGGGACTGAATACCTTCATCCTCTCGAAGTCCGGCGGCAGTCAGGGCCTCGGCTTCGCCATCCCCAGTGCCGTCATGGCGTCCGCGTATCCGCAACTCCGCAAGTACGGGCACCTCCATCGCGGTGTGCTGGGTGTGGGGTTGCAGGCGGTGACGCCGACGTTGGCGACCACGCTGCGGCTGGCGAAGGCCTCGGGCGTCCTGGTGTCCGATGTGTTACCCGACAGCGGGGCCGAACGTGCCGGGGTTCACATCGGCGACATCATCACGTCTGTCAACGGTCGAGCCGTCGAGAACGTGCCGATGTTCACTCTGGAACTCGGTCTTGCTGACGAGGGACGCACGGTCGAGGTGGGCCTGCTCCGGGGCACCATGGCGCTGACGCTGCCCGTGGTGGTCACGTTCACCTCCAATCCGCTGGACGATGTCACGCGGCTGGCGGCGGACCCTGAAAGCAATGGCGTGCCGGTGCTTGGCCTTGTCGGTCTCAACGTCAGTGACGTGCCTGCCCTGCTGCCCACCCTGCGTATTGATAGCGGCGTCCTGGTGACCGCCCGGACGCCGTCCAGCACGGGCAACAGCGTGCCCGTGAGTGTGGGCGACGTGATTCACGCGGTCGACGGCATACCCGTCCGGAGTCTGGACGGACTGCGCGTGCTGCTGGATGGGCATCCCGCCGACACCGACGTCGTGCTGCAGGTGGAACGCGATGGTCAGTTGACCTTCGTGGTCTGCGAAATCAACTGACTCTCAACTCTGATAAAACCGCTTCGCCAGACGAGGCCCGACGGAGCCGCTCACCACGAGGTGGCCGAACCAGGCGCGGTACGCGTCCGTGAAGAGAACGGTGCCCTTCGGGAAGGTGAGGAACTGCAGACGCAGGTCGTCAAAGTGGCGCGAGAAGTCCTCGTAGATGAGCGGCAGCTCGTCTGGTGTGGCCCAGACGTCGGCCTCGCTGTTGGTGCCTTCGGCGCTGAAGTGGTCGGCGCTCCACGGCACGTGCGGCAGCGGCACGGTACCAGCCATGTGCTCGGGGTAGTAGTGGAACTGGATGAAGACCACGCCCCCCGGCCGGAGCAATGCGCGGAACGAGCGGAGCAGATTCTGCCGGACCGTGCGCGAGCAGATGTGCTGGATGCAGAGGTGCGAGTAGATCAGGTCATAGGCTTCGCCGGGGGCCTCACCGCAGTCGGCGCCACTGCCCAAATAGAAGCGTGACGTCTTCAGCGCCGGGTTGGCCTGCGCAAAGCCGAGCATCCGCTCGCTGATGTCCACGCCGTCCACGGCGATGCCCGCCTGCGCCAGCGGCTCCATCAGCCGGCCGACGCCACAGCCGAAGTCCAGGGCGCGGAAGCCCTCGGGCATGGCCGTCGCGCTCTGGAACAGGGCGGGGACGTCGTGCGTGCTGCGCGCCAGCGGGTGCGTGCGCTGCACGAAGTCCAGCAGCATTTGCGCGTGCGTGGCGGCGGCCTGGCGCTGGGCCCGCTCGAAGTCCAGATGCACCAGCTCCTTCGCATCGTCCAGCGTCTGCGCCCGCTCGTTGTAGAAGGCGCGCTGCATCTGCGAATAGTCCGCCTGGGTTCTGGTCGGTACGTCCATGGTGGTGCTCATGCCTGTGCCCTGCCTCCGGAAATCTTCGACAACGGTCTGAGGCCCAGGGACAGAGCAAGGGGAGTACCGGCGGCAGGGGCGCGTTCGCGGCACGCCAGCCCCGTGTCACGGGGCGCAGCGGTGTGCAGGTATGGTGCAGAGACGACTGTGACCACCACGCCTGGTCGTGTCGCTTTCCCGGCGTCGTGGCCGGTGCCACGTGCACCGGCACGTCTGCCACCCAGGGCAGACCCTCCCGGAGGATGGCCCGGACGTGGCCAGATGGCGCGCCGTGCGGTAGGAGCCGGCAATGTCGGGCATGGTGGACCGATTGTAGAGGGCAACTGGGGGTATCCTGTGCGCACGATGACGCACCCCGTGGCACCGGTCTGGAAAGTGGCGTGTGGTCTGGCTCTGCTGATTGGCGCGGCCAGCGGGTCTCTGACAGCGCAGGCCAGGCCCGACGCGCTCGTGCCGGCGCTTCGGGCCGGTGGCCTGGTGCTGGTGATGCGCCATGCCAGCTCGCCCCGTGAGGTGCCCACGCCAGAGCAGGCGCGGCCGGACAACACCACCCCGGAACGCCAGCTCGACGAGGCGGGACGGCAGGGCGCCACCGCCATGGGCAACGCGCTCCGCTCCCTGCGGGTGCCGCTTGGGGCCATCTTCACCAGTCCCACCTACCGCGCGGTGGAAACGGTCCGGATGGCCCGGTTCGAGAAACCGGTGCTGGTAAAAGAGCTGGGCGACGGCGGGCACAGCATGACGGGTATCACCCCGGCCATGGCCGCCTGGCTCACGAAGAAGGCCGCCGAGGTCCCGCAGTCGGGCAACACGCTGGTGGTGACGCACCAGCCCAACCTGTCGCGGGCGTTCCCGGACTGGGGCGCGAGCGTGGCGGACGGAGAAACCGTGGTCCTCCGGCCGGACGGCGCAGGCGGCTTCGCCGTGGTCGGGCGTATCGCCATCGGCGAGTGGCCAACGCTGCCGGTCCCGGGGCGCTAGAGCCCGGACATCGCTGCCCTTACAACATCCTTACATTCGTTTTTGTCGGTCGCCACTATCCTCGTCTGTGCGCGTATAGACGCGCGGGAGGCTGGGAATGATTCGACGCGTGTGTGGCTGGGGTGCGCGGATACTGCTGGGCGGTGTCCTGTGTCTGGTGATGGGCGACGTGGCGGCGGCGCAGACCTTTACGGGAGGTGTGCGTGGAGCGGTGCGTGAAGCCGACGCCATCGTGCCCGGTGTCACCGTGCAGCTGGTCAACGAAGCCAGTGGCCAGAGCCGCGAAACGGTGTCGAACGACGTCGGCGAATACAACTTCGCGGCGGTGCCACCCGGCACCTACACGGTGAAGGCGGCCCTGCAGGGATTCAAGACCTACGAGCGGAAGGGCGTGCGGGTGGCGACGCAGCAGTTCGTCACCATCGATGTGGTGCTGGAGCTGGGCACCCTGCAGGAGACGGTGTCCGTCACGGCCGAGGTGCCGATTGTCGAGACGACCAACGCGTCGCTCGGCACCGTGGTCGACTCGGACGTGCTCAATGCCCTGCCCTCGGTGGCCCGCAACATG
>JAKFYA010000188.1 GCA_021731095.1 Acidobacteriota bacterium
GACTTCATCGCGGCGATGCCCACCAACCTTTATGGGCCGCACGACAACTTCGACCTCGACAGCTCGCATGTCGTGCCTGCCCTGATGCGGAAGTTTGAAGACGCCCGGCGGCGCACGAGCCCCACCGTCGCAATCTGGGGCAGCGGCAAACCCCGACGGGAATTCCTCCACGTCGACGATCTCGCAGACGCCTGTGTCTTCCTGATGCACCACTACAGTGAAGCCGGACACATCAACGTCGGCACAGGGGAAGACGTGACCATTGCCGAGCTGGCCGGCATGATCCGCACCCTGGTGCACCCGGAGGCCCAGCTCGAGTTCGACGCGACAAAGCCAGACGGTGCCCCGCGCAAGCTGCTTGATGTGTCGCGCCTTCACCGCCTGGGCTGGCACCACCGCATTCCCCTGGAGCAGGGGCTCGCCTCGACCTACCAGTGGTTCCTGCGTCAGCAGGACGCCCTCACCGCGCCCCTCGCCTGAGGGACTGCGTCGCCGCACGGCGTCGCCTATAATTTCCTGTCGCCGTGAGTATCGTGGAATCAGCCATGCCAGCGGACTCTCCCGCCCTCCCATCCGAACGCACCTTCGGGCTGACGATGGCCGGGGCCTGTGCCGTCGCTGCCGCCGTAGCCTGGTGGCGGGGACGGCCGCTCCCGCCAGCATTCTGGCTTGTTCCCGTGGTGCTCGTGCTCCTCGCGGTCGTGCAACCCCGTCTGCTCACGCCATTCAACGTGGCATGGGCCAGATTGGGCGCGCTGCTGCACCGCGTCGTGAGTCCGCTGGTGCTTGGCGTGGTCTTCTTCGGCGTGATGACACCGTACGCGCTCTGGCTTCGTCTGCGGGGGCGCGACGCGTTGTCGCGCCGCATCAATCCCAACGCGTCAACTTACTGGATCACGCGCACCGACACGCTCGACCCAACCAGCCTGCGGCGTCAGTTCTGAGAGGTGGCATGGAGTTCGTCAGGGAGTTTCTCGCCTTTCTCGGAGCCCGCAAGAAGTACTGGCTGTTGCCCATCATCCTGGTCCTGGTTGTGCTTGGGGGGCTGCTGGTGCTGGCACAGGGATCTGCCCTGGCACCATTCATCTACACGCTCTTCTAGCGTCACGTGAGAATTCTTGGCATCTCGGCCTTCTACCATGACGCGGCAGCCGCCCTCGTCGTGGACGGCGACATCGTGGCCGCTGCCCAGGAAGAGCGCTTCACCCGTCGCAAACACGACCCGGCGTTCCCGCAACACGCCATCGCCTACTGTCTCGAAGAGGGAGGTCTCAGCGCACGCGACCTCGACGCGGTAGCGTTCTACGACAAGCCCTTCCTCAAGTTCGAACGCCTCCTCGAAACCTATCTGGCCTTCGCGCCACGCGGTTTTGCCTCCTTCCGCCGCGCCCTGCCGGTCTGGGTGAAGGACAAGCTCTTCCAGAAGGATCAGCTCATCCGCCTCCTGAATGCGCATGTCGGATCATCCGCCTGGCGCGAGAAGCTCCTCTTCACGGAGCACCACCTCAGTCACGCGGCGAGCGCCTTCTATCCGTCACCGTTCGACCAGGCGGCGATTCTGACGATGGATGGCGTCGGCGAGTGGGCCACCACCTCCGTAGCGCTCGGTGACGGGCGTCAGATCCGCATGCTGCGCGAATTGCACTTTCCGCACTCGCTGGGTCTGCTGTATTCGGCCTTCACCTACTACACCGGCTTCCGCGTGAACTCGGGGGAATACAAGGTGATGGGTCTGGCTCCCTATGGAGAGCCGACGTTTGCCAACCGGATCCGCGAACATCTCATCGACCTCAAGCCCGACGGATCCTTCCGCCTGAACCTCGACTACTTCGACTACTGCACCGGCCTCCGGATGACCAACAGGCGCTTCGATGCCCTGATGGGTGGCCCACCGCGGCAACCGGAAGCGCCGTTGACGCAACGGCATATGGACCTGGCGGCCAGCATCCAGACCGTGACGGAAGACGTGGTCCTGCGTCTGGCCCAGGGTGTGGCGCGAGAGACAGGCGCCCGCAATCTGTGCCTGGCTGGCGGGGTCGCACTGAACTGCGTGGCCAATGGCAAGCTGCATCGAGCCGGGCTCTTTGAGCAGATCTGGGTGCAGCCTGCGGCCGGCGACGCTGGCGGCGCACTCGGTGCGGCGCTGGCGGGTCACCACCTGTACGGAGGCGCCGAGCGTGCCCCGCGACATGGTCGCGACGGCATGAAAGGCAGCTACCTTGGACCTGCGTATGCGCAGCCCGACATCGAGGCGCGGCTTTCGCGCGTGGGCGCCCGATTCACCGTGGTGTCAGACGACGCGCTGATTGAGCGCTGTGCCGAGGCGCTTGCCGCAGGGATGGCCATTGGCTGGCATCAGGGCCGGATGGAGTTCGGTCCCCGCGCGCTTGGCGGACGCTCGATCCTCGGTGACCCCCGGTCGGTCACGATGCAACGGACGCTGAATCTGAAGGTGAAGTATCGCGAATCGTTCAGACCGTTCGCACCGGCCGTGCTGAGGGAGGATGTGTCGGAGTGGTTCGATCTCGATGATGACAGCCCGTACATGTTGCTGGTCGCGGATGTGCTGGAGCGGCATCGGCTTGCCATGTCAGACGAGCAGCGGGCGCTCTTCGGCATCGACCGTCTGAACGTGCCCCGGTCAACCATCCCAGCCGTGACCCACGTCGACTACTCGGCGCGCATCCAGACGGTGCATCGGGAGACACACCCGAGGTACCACGCGCTCCTCAAGCGGTTCAAGGCCCTGACAGGATGTCCGGTGCTGGTCAACACGAGCTTCAACGTGCGTGGCGAGCCCATTGTGTGCACGCCGGAAGACAGCTTCCGCTGTTTCATGGGGACGGAGATTGACCTGCTCGCGGTCGGTAACTGTCTGATGGAGGCAGCCGAGCAGGACCCCTCGCTCCGCAGTGCCCGCCAGGGCGCCCTCGCCCTGGACTGAACCCGCCTACGCCCAGCCCGCAGCCGCGGGCGCCACGGCAGCGCCCTCCACCATCTCGTAGTCGAACACCATCGTTGCCTCGGTCAGCGCGAAGAAGCGTTGCGCCGGTCCTTCATGGGCAGCGTGCCGGAGGTATGTCTGGAGCCCCTCGACATCGTCGAACTCCAGCTCCGCCGCATAGGGAAAATCGGCGGCTGTCGACTCATAGCCAGCTCCGTGCAACATGCGCCGCCCGACGCGTGCGCGCCGGACGGACGGGATGGTGCGGAGGCCGGCATCGAAGGCCCGGATCAGTTCTGCCCGCTCAGCCGCCGAGAGACCGGCCTTCAGGCGGAACAGCACGAGGTGCGCAATCACGAGTGCCCACCGCGGCCTGGACCACGGCCTTTGCCGCCGGGCCCTCCGCGGAACGGCGGACGTGTCCCACCCTTCGGCGCCCAGGGACGCTTGCCGCCGGCAGGACGGTCCCCTGAACCACTCTCCGGTCGCGGCCTGAATTTCGGGGTGAAGTTGCCACCCTCGCCGTCTGACCGAGGCCGGGGTCTCGGGGTGAAGTCGCCCCGCTCGCCGTCCGACCGAGGCCTGGGCCTCGGCGTGAAGTCGCTGCCGCCACCCTCGGGCCGCGGGCGGAACTTCGGCTTGAAATCGCCCCGCTCGCCGTCACGTGGTGGTCCACCGGGCTTGAAGCCCGGACGACCGCCCGGCTTGAACCCGCTCTTGAAGCCTGGCTTGAACGGCGGCCGCTCCGTGGACTCGCCACGGTCGCCCCCGCGGGGGCGCTCATCGTTCGAGCGCCAGTCGCGTCGTTCGCCCTCGGGTTTCGGTCGATTGGTGGGCTTGAAGTCGCTGCCGCCGCTCGGCCGGTCGCGGAAGTGCGGTCGCTCAGCACCGTGGTCGCCGTCTGGCCTCGGCCGGAACTTCGGGGTGAAGTCGCCCCGTTCGCCGTCACGCGGGGGTCCACCGGGCTTGAAGCCCGGACGGCCGCCCGGCTTGAACCCGCTCTTGAAGCCTGGCTTGAACGGCGGCCGTCCCGTGGACTCGCCGCGGTCGCCGCCGCGGGGGCGCTCATCGTTCGAGCGCCAGTCGCGTCGTTCGCCCTCGGGCTTCGGTCGATAGGCGGGCTTGAAGTCGCTGCCGCCGCTCGGCCGGTCGCGGAAGCGCGGCCGTTCAGCGCTGCGGTCGCCGTCTGGCCTCGGCCGGAACTTCGGGGTGAAATCGCTGCCGCCACCCTCGGGCCGTGGCCGGAACTTCGGGGTGAAGTCGCCCCGCTCGCCGTCACGCGGCGGTCCACCGGGCTTGAAGCCCGGACGGCCGCCTGGTTTGAACCCGCCCTTGAAGCCTGGCTTGAACGGCGGGCGGCCATCGGCACGCGGTCTGTCCGTAAACCGGGGACGCGCGTCTTCCTGCGGAGGCGCATCGTGGCTCGGCTCGCCCCCTTCGGGGAGCGGAGCGTTATCACTCTTGTGGCGCCGGTCGAAGCGCTGCTTGCGGATGCCCTGGTTGCGCGCTTTCTTGGCATCGATGAAAGGCTGCCGGGGATCCTGATGATCGCCGCCCGGACGCCAGGTACGCCCGCGACGCTCGCCAGACTCATCGCGCGGCCTGCGCGGTCCATCAAGTCGTGCGCGCAGTTCGGCCTCAGCCTCCGCTGGCGACTCCCAGAGGCGGCCGCGCGAGAACCACTTCATCTCGGCGTCTGGCTGGCGTTCGAGAATGCGGTTGAACGTCGGCATGAGCTCTTCGCGCTCTGTGGCGCGGAAAGCCGTGGGAAGGCCGCCAGCGAGAATTGTCCAGTATGCGTAGCGGGGTGGCATCAGTAGCTGCCCATCCTTTTCAGTTTTTCGACCAACGTCGTCCGCTTGAGTCCAAGCAGTTCGGCGGCCTTGTTGCGATTGCCGCCCGTCCGATCGAGCGAGCGCGTAATGAAGTCCCGCTCGATCGTCGCCAGATAGCCGACCAGATCGAGTCCCTGTTCGGGGAGCTCTGTCACCGGTGCGGCCGACTGCTCCTGCGTCGACTGCATCTCGTGTGGAAGATCGGTGACATCGATGAGCGTGCGACCGACGCTGAGCGCGACCGCCCGTTCAATGGCATTCTCCAGCTGCCTGACGTTGCCAGGCCAGGCATAGGCCATGAGCTGCCGCATGGCCAGCTGCGACACCTGTCGCCGCCCATCCGTCTCCGCCGCCACCGCACCGGACGTCGCGAACTTCTCCAGGAAGTGCTGCACGAGAATGGGTATGTCCTCGCGCCTGTCGCGCAGCGGTGGCAGCTCGAACGAAATCACATTCAGCCGGTAATACAGATCTTCGCGGAACGTGCCGGCTCTGACCATGCCTGCCAGATCCGAGTTGGTGGCGCCGATGACGCGGACATCCACCTTGATCGTCTGGTTGTCGCCGACGCGTTCGAACTCCCGCTCCTGCAGCGCGCGGAGCAGTTTCATCTGCAGCCCCGTGCTCATGGTGCCGACCTCGTCCAGGAACAAGGTGCCCTTGTGTGCCTGCTCGAATCGACCCTGACGGGAACCGACGGCACCTGTGAACGCTCCGCGAACGTGTCCGAAGAGCTCCGCTTCCAGGAGCGTCTCCGGAATCGCGGCGCAGTTGAGGGCAACGAACCGCTGGGCCCGCCGAGGGCCGTTCAGGTGGATGGCCCGCGCCACCACTTCCTTGCCCGTTCCCGTCTCCCCCTGAATCAGGACCGTGCTGTTCGAGGCGGCCACCGTCTCCAGCAACTGGAACAGCGACTGCATCGGCCGGCTCCGGCCGAGGATGCCACCGAAGCGATACCGCTCTTCGAGCTGTGACCGCAGATAGGCGTTCTCCTGCGTCAGTCGCCGTTGCTCCAGCGCCTTGCGCAGCACGTGCATCAGCTCATCGAACTGGAATGGTTTGGCAATGAAGTCCGCGGCGCCCCGCTTGATGGCGTCGACGGCATCCTTCACGGTGCCATAGCCGGTAATGACAATCCCGACAATGCCGGGATAGCGCTCCCTGGCGGCCTCGATGACCCGCATGCCGTCAATGCCCGGCATCCGCAGGTCCGCGACCACCACGTCGAAGGCGAACTGTTCCAGGAGTTCCAGAGCCTGTTCGCCGCTGTCGGCCTGTGCAACCTCGAACCCCCGTTCCGCCAGGCGTTCGGCGGTTACGCTCCGGAGGGCCGGTTCATCGTCAACGAAAAGGAGATGGGTGGTGGAGTCGGTCACGCAGTGCCCGGGTGAACAGCAGGGGGCGCCAACATCTTGACGCCCTTATGGCTCCACGTCAAATCGCGACCCTCTAACGAATTTCGCATCTCGAGCCGACAACACCCCTGAGAGAGGCGCTATGGACCGTCAGACCGTATCGATCATGAAGGCATGTGAGGTGGTGGGCGTCAGCCGCCGCACCATCTACAACTGGATGGCCGCAGGCAAAGTGGAGTACCTCCGTACAGCCGGTGGCGCCGTCCGCATCTTTACCGACTCGCTGTGGCGCTCGCCCGGAGCCGATGGCGTCCAGGAGGGACAGGTCATGGTTCCCGGGGCCTCGGCGTGAGCCTACCCCTGCTGGTCGACCCGGCTGCCTCCAGGTGGCCGGAGGGAGACCTCCGCCTGCTGTTTCATCGCCTGAACAATCAGCTCAGCGTGGTGCTGGCGCATGCGGAACTGCTTGAAACGAAGGCGGCGAACGATCTTGAACGCGCCAGAGCCGCGCAGGTGGTCAGCAGCGTGCTTGATGCGCTGGGAACCACCAAACAGATCAGGTTCCTCTCGAACCTGACAGAGAGCGCGCTCTAGCAGCCCCGGTCGCTTACAGATATGAAAGCCTGATCTCCGTTTGGCACCGCGAGCCCAGACGGCCGTCAATGTGTTGGCGAAAGAGCGCCAGAAATCGTCATGCATTTGACGAATTCGCCGCACAGCAAGCAGGCGCCGACCCCACCTCCGGATGGCTATCAGGCCATCTAACACTACTGTTTACAGCACGTTACGACTCTCTCGTCATGCCAGGATGCCGTCATCATGGCGCGCACCGTTCGGCTGGTACCGCCGTTGCCTTTAGAGGGCTCGGAGGTTCCAATGCGCTCGCAGACAGTCAAACAGCATCCCCGCGTGATCGAAGGTCTCCCGTTCGTCGAGCAGCTCGCCCGTCGCGTCGCGGCCACCATGCCGCACTCGATCGACATCGGGGATCTGGTGCAGGACGGCGTCCTGGGCCTGATCGATGCGGCCCGCCGCTTCGATGAAGCGCGCGGCATCAAATTCGAGACGTTTGCCGAACGCAGGATTCGCGGGGCCATGATTGATGCCCTTCGGAAGGATGCCTGGCCACGAGGCGTCCGCCGTCAGCGCCGTGAGCTGGAGGCTGCGCGGGAAGAGCTCCGCCGCGAGCATGGATGCGAGCCGTCCCTGGCAGATCTGGCGAAGAAGATGGGCTCGGACGAGAAGCGGCTGGGTCGAACCATCGTCCGCATCAACACCATCGAGTCGACATCAGCGGTCTCGGCTGGTGACAACGTCGATGAGTCCACGCTGCCCACCGCCCTCATCCCCTCCGAGCCGGAACAGCCGGACAGCGCCTACGAGCGTCACGAAACCGAGACCCGCGTGCGCGCGGCCGTGGCGTCGCTGCCCCCGCGCGAGCAGAAAGTGATCGGCCTCTATTACTACGGCGAGGCGACCATGAAACAGATTGGCAGTGAGATCGGGGTCAACGAGTCCCGTGTCTCGCAGCTGCACGCGCGGGCGATCCGCCGGCTCCGCGACGCGCTGGGCTCGGCCGTCTCCCCGGCCCGAGCATCGGAGCTGTTGCGCACGGCCATTCTGGCCTTCGAACCCAAGGCCACCATGGCTCGGGCCACGCTCGACAGCCGAGGCTGGACCTCCCATGGCGGTGCGGCCAGCAATGGGCTGACGAAGCCCGGAATGCTGGTGGCGTACCGGGCCATGGGTGACACGCGAGTCAGGGTGCCGAAACCGGCGGTAGCCAGGGCAAAGCCGGCCGTCGTGAAGGCGCGGCGTCGTGTGGCTGCGCCGCTGGCCATGGCCCGCTAGGCCTCGCGCAGCACGCGACGCACGGCATCCAGCAGGTCGGCGAGCCGGAACGGCTTGGCCAGCCATGGGCTGCCACTCTCAGCAAGAAAGCGCGCAACCTCCACGCCGTCGACCTCGCCCGTCACGAAAATGACGGGCGGGGCCTCGATGCCCGGCACCGTGCCCATGGTCCGGAACAGGGTGATCCCGTCCATTCGCGGCATCGTGATGTCGCAGACCATCACATCGAAGCGCCGCTCCTGCAACCGCGTCAGCGCCCGCTCACCATCCGGCGCATAGGTGACGGTGAAACCGGCATCCGCCAGCGTCTCGACCACTGCCGCAGCCAGGGCCTGCTCGTCCTCCACCACCAGCACTGACGCGGCGGCGCTCCGGGCCGACCCGGACATCGCCGGCATCACGGGCTGCTCGGGTATGCCGCCGGCTGGCAGCTCGATCCGGAACCGCGCACCCCCGCCAATCGGCTCCTCGAGCGCAATGCGCCCCGCGTGCTCTTTGACAAGGGCGTACACCACGCTCAGCCCGAGCCCGGTTCCCTGTCCGACATCCTTCGTCGTGAAGAACGGATCGAAGATCCGCTCACGCAGTTCGGGCGGTACACCAGGTCCGTTGTCTTCAACCTCGAGGAAGACCAGGGTCCGGTCGGAGGCTGCGCCGGTCCGGATCGTGATCGCCCCGCCGTCGCTGTTCGCTCGGAGGGCCTGCTCGGCGTTGATGACCAGATTGAGCAGGATCTGCTGAATCTGGTGAGCGTCGGCAAAGACACCAGGGAGGTCTGGTGTCAGCTCCTCACGCAACCGGAGCCTCGTCCCGCGTCTGTCGTGCGCACGAAGGGCCAGCGTGTCGCGCACGACCAGGTTCACGTCGACCACCGCCCTGGTGGACTGCCGCTTGCGCGCAAAGGTCAGGAGGTTCCGGACGATGCGTGCCGCGCGCTCGGCCTCGGCAGCAATGATGCCGGCCCCTCGGCGGGAGGTGTCATCCAGATGGCGTTCGCCGAGGCGTTCGGCCCAGCTGAGGATGGTGGCGAGCGGATTGTTCAGCTCGTGCGCAACGCCGGACACCGTCTGTCCCAGCGCGGCCATCTTGTCAGCGTGCAACAACTGATGCTGCACATTCCGGGACTGCTCATCCAGACGCTGCCGCTCCGTGACATCCCGCAGCACCGCCTCGACCATCCAGCGCCCGGCCTCGCCTGTCGGACGGGCGGAGGCCGAAATCTCCACCCACAGGGACGAGCCGTCCAGCCGCAACATCCGCACGAGGTGATCGGTGACATGGCCCTGCCCCGCGAACCGATTGAGCAGGCGCGCCCGTGCGCCGGGATCCGCAAACCGCTCCGGGTCGAGGGGGCGCACGTCAGCGACGCCCAGGCTGGCGTCGAAGCCGAAGAGGTCTCTGAGACAGGGATTGACGGTCACCGCCGTGTCGGCGGCGGCCAGCGAGGGGAGCGAAACGGTTCCAGCGAAGATCCCGACCGGGAGGTCGGTGAAGAGGGGGCCTGGAGCGGGAGCAGGTGCGCGCAGGGTCATGGGCGATCGGACGACCCTGCGCGCATGGAAGGCTACTTGGTGGCCGCGGGCGGCTTCGGGGTGTTCATCGTGGTTGGCAGACGCGAGCCGTACTTCGCATCGATGGCCGCCCGGATGGCCGCAGGCTTCGCCCCGGAATTGAAGAGCTGCATCGAGTCCCTGGCGACGTCCATGCAGATGGCGCAGCCGTACCCATGCGAATCCCACTCGACAATCCGGCCGTCAGAGCCACGGCGCTTCACGAAACAGTCGTGATTGCCGCGGTGGCCGGCGCTACGGTCGCATCCGCAAT
>JAKFYA010000247.1 GCA_021731095.1 Acidobacteriota bacterium
GGCCGCCACCTGCGCCAGCGTCGCATCTTCCAGCACGACAATCGGCCGATAGGCTGGTTCGCGCCGGTGCCGGTCGACAATCTCCTTGACGTGTGATTCCGCCACGCCCAGGACAGCTGCCAGCACATGGACGGTGCGTGACAGGTCTTTTGTGTGTTCGCGGACGATGGAGATGGTGAAGGACTCGCGGTTCTCGACCAGCACATGACCATTGCGGTCAAACAGCACGCCTCGCGGCGCGCGAAGAGCCAGGCGTCGCTGATGGTTGTTCTCCGCCATCTCTTCGAAGCGGGCGTGTTCGACAACCTGGAAGTACCAGAAGCCCCCGGCAAGCGCCACGAAACAGACCATCGCCGCCGCCTGGAGTCCTGCCAGACGTGTGGTGATACGCCGCCGCTCTTCTCCGGGTGGAACCATCAGGCGTGTCCCTACTTCCTTGGCCTGGAAACCTTCCGACGCTCAATCATGCCTGGCAGCGCTTCGATGATCGTGAAGGCAATCATCCCCACCACAGCGTTGCCTGCCGCCTGTCCGAACCCCGCCGCGAAGGGGGAGGAAAATGTCCGCAACCCCAGCAGCATGTACAACCCCATGAAGACGATGGCGTGCAGCAGTGTGGCCGCCAGAAACATCACAAACCGCGGCAACGCGGCCGTCACGATGAACTGCTGGCCAATCATCCCGGCCAGGAAGCCCACGAGCGACTTGGCCAGACCACTGATGCCGATGACGCCACTCGAGAGTCCGTCCTGCACGAGACCGCCGATGCTGCCAGCCATCATGCCGGCAACCGGCCCACCCGTAAGCGCCACGTACACCACCACCACGAGCACCAGGTCCACGGCTGTCGTACCCCGAACCATGAAGCGGTCAAGGGTGGTCTGCAGAGCCAGTGCCAGCGCCACAGCCAGCGCCACTCTCAGAAACTTCACTCGGGTGCCTTGAACGCGTTCTCGATCGGCGGCAGTACCACCAGGACCGCTTCAAGCGATGAAAACGCGACCGCGGGCCGAATCACGACGTCCCTGTAGGCCCCAGTGCCCCGTCCCAGAGATTCTATCTGACCTATGACAAAGCCCTTAGGGTAAATGCCGTCGATGCCGGAGGTCACCACCCGGTCGCCTACCCGGACATCGGCGGCACTGGCCACATAGTCCATGCGCAGCCGGTCGGTGCCGGTTCCCATGACAATGCCCTGCGCACGGGACCGTTCGATCAGGGCCCCGGCTGCCGCGTTCCGGTCAATCAGCAGCTGTACCTTGGAGGCGCGAAGACTGGGCAGAATCAGTCGACCGACGACCCCCTCCGGTGCAATTGCGGCCAGGTCCTGACGAAGTCCGTGGGCGGTGCCGCGGTCTATCGTCACTGTCCTGAACTCCGGACTGGCGCCCCCCCCGATAATGGTGGCTGCCAGGGTTCTGAGGGGAGTGCCCTGCTGCAGGTTGAGCATCTGCTGGAGGCTACGGGTCTGCGCCGCCAGCGCACGTTCCTGTTGAACGACGACCTCCAACCGACTCACGTCTTCCCGAAGCACGGCATTCTCGCGCCGGACGCCCTGCAACGCCACGTAGTTGCCCCAGAGGTGCCCCATCCCATCCAGGGCCGCTGTCGTGCCCCGTTGCACTTCGGCAAAGAGCCCGAACACGGCCGATTCGAGCAGCGGCACACCGCGGGCCGTGGTCACCTGCGTCGATATCAGAATGATGTGCGCAATGGTGAGCCCTGCGAACATCAATCCGGAGCGCTGGCGGAGGTCGACGAGAGTCATGTCAGAGCGTCAGGGAGCTATCTCCGCGACGTCAGTCGATGGAAATCTTCCTGAGCAGATTGAAGTCCGAGAGCATCTTCCCTGCGCCGAGCACCACCGACGACAGCGGGTCTTCCGCCATGGCCAGGGGAAGCCCCGTCTCCTCGCGAAGCCGCTTGTCGAGGTTCTTCAGCATCGAACCACCGCCGGTCAACACGATGCCGCGGTCGACGATGTCGGCCGACAGTTCCGGCGGCGTGCGCTCAAGCGCGACGCGGACGGCGTCGACGATGACATTCACCGTCTCTGTGAGCGCCTCCCGGATCTCCTCATCGGTGATGGTGATGGTCTTTGGCACGCCTTCGATGAGATGGCGCCCCTTGATCTCCATCGTCAACGGTTCGTCCAGCGGGAACGCCGACCCAATCTCCATCTTGATCTGCTCGGCGGTCCGTTCACCAATGAGCAGGTTGTAGGTCTTCTTGATGTACTGGATGATCGCCTCATCCATCTCATTGCCGGCCACGCGGACGGCCTTGCTGTACACGATGCCCGCCAGCGAGATGACGGCGATGTCGGTCGTGCCGCCCCCGATGTCGACAATCATGTTGCCGGAGGGTTCCGTGATGGGCATACCTGCGCCAATGGCCGCAGCCATGGCTTCTTCGACGAGGTGCACCTCGCTGGCCTTGGCCCGATAGGCACTGTCCTTGACGGCCCGCTTTTCCACCTGGGTGATCTCTGACGGCACACCGATGACGATGCGCGGTCGAACCCAGACGTTTCTGTTGTGGGCCTTCTTGATGAAGTAGGTCAGCATCTTCTCGGTGACCTCGAAGTCGGCAATGACGCCGTCCTTCATCGGCTTGATGGCGACGATGTTGCCGGGTGTCCGTCCCAGCATGTCCTTCGCATCTTTGCCGACGGCCTCAACGCGGCCGTTCACCTTGTTGATGGCGACGATCGATGGCTCGTTGACGACAATGCCCTTGCCTCGCGCGTAGACGCAGGTATTGGCGGTGCCGAGATCGATGGCCAGATCGCTCGAAAAGAGCGAGAAGAAAGAGCCCAATGCCAATCTAGTGTTCCTCCGCGACGTGAATGCCGTCTTTGCCGGCGCCCTTGACCGAATACATGGCCATGTCGGCGGCTCGTAATAGATCTTCGGCTGATGAGGCCGCTTCCGGCAGGGTTGCGACACCAATAGATGCTGTCAGGCGCAAAACCGTGCCTCGCCCACCCAGGAATTCCCGTTCCCGCAAGCGGGCATGTACCCGTCTGGCCACCGACAAGGCTCCGTCGGCTCCTGTCTCGGGCAACACGACGGCAAACTCGTCTCCGCCGTATCGCGCAACCATGTCGGTTTCCCGGGCACAACCGCGTACGACCTCGGCGGTCTCGACCAGCACCTGACTTCCGGCCATATGACCGAACCTGTCATTGACCGACTTGAAGTTGTCGAGATCAATGAAGAGAACGGAGAGCGGTCGCCCCCCGCGCAGGGCCCGCTTGGTTTCCCGGTGCAAGACGCTGTTCAGAAAGCGAAGATTGAAGAGCCTCGTCAGCTCATCGGTGACGGAGAGCGCTTCTGCTCGCCCGACAATGATGGCATTGTCTAGAGCAATTGCAGCAGGAACAAGTAGTTCTGTTATACAACCGAATACTGGCTCCAGACCCGGCGCCGCCGGCGAGCACGGTTGGTCGAATGCAGAAATGGAGCCCACGACACGTCCACGTGCGAGCAGGGGAAACGCCATCGCGCTCGCCGCTACGGGGAGGTGCAGCGCATGGTCCCGGGACAGGTCTGGTGAAAAACAGGCCTCCCCACGGTCGATTGACCAACTTCCGGCAACCCATGTCGGCCCCATCGGTTCGCAAGGCGCGCCCTCAGACGCCAGCACACAACGCTCGCCGCTCACGTCATCCGCCAGCACTGCCCACCCTTTTGCCGGGACCCAGCGCATGGCTTGCTCCACCAGCCAGGTCGCGACCTCGCGCGCATCCAGCGAGGCGTTGAGGTCGCGGAAGCCGTCAATCATGTGCCTGTGACCGAAGCGGACACGAAGCTCATCGAGTTGGTGGCCCAATCTGGCCGCAAAATCGTGTGAGGGAACGACCGAAGTCATCGAATCTGGCGGTCGGTAGAGGACTTTTCTGAATTGAGAGGTTCGATTCGGAGGCCGAGCAACGATAACATACCGTGGTTGCGGCACTGGCGCTGCCTGACCTACGATGACGGGTTCAGGCGGGCCGTACGGGCGCTGGAGCCCAACGGTCGCGGCCGGAACCTACAAGGACCCCATTCATGACGATGCTCGATCGCATGCGTCGGCACAAGAACTGGCTCAAGTGGAGCCTGGCGCTTGTCGTGCTGACGTTCGTGATTTTCTACATTCCCGACTTCCTCAACAGCAACGATGCCTCGACGCTGGGCACGGCCCCGGCCAAGGAGGTCGTGGCCGATGTGGATGGCCACACCGTGACGGCTGGCGAGTTCCAGCGCCGGTACCAGGCGCAGATTCAGGCCTATCAGAGCTCGTATGGCGACCAGATGAATATCCAGCTTCTCAAGCAGCTGGGCATCGATCGTCAGATTCTGCAGCAGCTGATTGACGAGCGTGCGGCGCTTGCCGAGGCCACCCGCCGGGGCATCACTGTCAGCGATGAGGAACTGGCGCAGCAGATCTTTGCGATTCCGGCCTTTCAGCAGAACGGTCGCTTCGCAGGCGAGGCCCAGTACGAGGCCGTCCTCCGGAGCCAGCGACCTCCGCTCACCAAGGCGGAGTTCGAACAGAACCTGCGCGACGGCCTGATGGTCGAGCGCCTGCGCACCGCCGTGACGGATTGGCTGTCGGTTTCCGATACCGAGCTCGAAAAGGCCTTCCGGCTGCGCAACGAGAAGGTCAAGCTCCAGGTGGTCTCTGTGCCCATGGCGAGCTTCGTTGGCAAAGTCACCGTGAGCGATGCCGACGTCAGCAGCCGTTACGAGAGCCACAAAGAGGACTACCGGATGGGCGAACGTCGAAAGGTTCGCTTCCTCCTCCTCGACCTCGAGCAGACCCGTAGTCGGACGACGGTGCCGGTCTCGGACATCGAGCGGTTCTACAACGAGAACATCAACCTGTACTCCACGCCCGAGCAGATCCACGCCCGGCACATCCTGCTGAAGACCGAGGGCAAGGACGAGGCGGTGGTCCGCACCCAGGCCGAGGAGGTGCTGAAGCAGGTGAAGGCTGGCGGAGACTTCGCGGCGCTCGCCAAGAAGTACTCGGAAGATGACGGCAGCAAGGCCAATGGCGGAGACCTCGACTATTTCGGCAAGGGACGCATGGTGCCCGAGTTCGAAACCGCCGCGTTTGCCATGGCCGCCGGACAGACCAGCGAGCTGGTGAAGTCGTCCTTCGGCTTCCACATCATCCGCGTCGAGGACAAGAAGGCGGGCACGACCCGCACGCTCGACGACGCCCGGGCGGAGATTGCGGATCAATTGAAGTTCCGCGCAGCGCAGGATGCCGTCGCCGCTCAGGCACGAACCCTGGAGGCCCGCCTGAAGACACCGGCCGATCTCGATAAGCTTGCCAAAGAAATCGGAGCGACGGTGGCAGAGTCCGGCTTCTTCCTGGCGCAGGAGCCCATTCCTGGCCTCGGTGGCGCACCGCAGGTCGCCCAGACAGCCTTTACCCTGACTGACGGTGCCGTGAGCGGTCCGCTCAGCTCACCCCGCGGCCCGGTTTTCGTCACGGTCACCGGGAAACAGGCCCCATACATCCCGAAGCTCGACGAAGTGAAGGAGCGTGTCCGTCAGGATGTGGTCAACGAACGAGCCACGGCGCTGGCAACGGAACGCGCCCGGACCCTCGCCGCGACCCTGAAGTCCGCCAAGGACTTCATGGCGGCGTCCAAGGCCGCCGGCTCAGAGGCCAAGGAGACCCCGCTCATCGCGCGCGAGGCGGCCATTCCCGAGGTCGGGGTCAGCCCCGAAGTCGACAACGTGGTCTTCTCCCTGCCGGTTGGGGCTGTCAGCGATGCCATCACCACGCGGAGCGGCGCCGTCGTCGTCCGTGTGTCCGAGCGTGACGACGTCACCCCTGAGAAGCTGGCAGCGGCCCGTAGCGGGTTCCGCCGTGAACTCGAGAACGAACAGCGCGGACAGTTCTTCGCGTCCTACATGACCAAGGCCAAGCAGAAGATGACCATCACCGTGAACGACGACGTCGTGAAGCGGGTGCTGGGCAATCAGTAACGCCGACCATACGGACTGACGCAACGGGGCGGGCGCCGACAGGGGCCCGCCCCGTTCTTGCGTACTGGGCATGTCCGTGCCCATTGGAGGGCAAGGTGTGTCAGCATGCTCTGACCGCATGCGCACGCTGACGACCTCACACCAGTGACCCCGCCTCTCGACGACACCTGCGACGTCACCATCGACCAGCTTGGCGTTGGTGGAGACGGCTGCGCGACGCTGGGCACGCTCAACATCTTTGTTCCCTTCACCTTGCCAGGGGAGCGTGTCCGAATCCGCCTGCCCAAGGGACGCGTACCGGGTGGCGGCCCCGTCACCGCACGATTGATCGAGGTGCTCCGCCCATCACCCCACCGCGTCGTGCCACCGTGCCGTCACTTCGGGCCCGCGGCTGCCGGCGCCATCTGTGGGGGGTGCGCCTGGCAGCACATTGCCTATCCGGAACAGCTCGCCCTGAA
Source organism: Acidobacteriota bacterium (assembly GCA_021731095.1). GTDB lineage: Bacteria > Acidobacteriota > Vicinamibacteria > Vicinamibacterales > UBA2999 > JAKFYA01. Next base: position 6,449 of record JAKFYA010000247.1, read on the forward strand.
GCGGGCCCTGGTGCAGAGACTTGTCTCGGCAGCCCTTGACGGCGCACCGTTGGTCCACCCGACCCTTCCGGGCGTTGAGGTGGAACACCCCTGGGGGTTTCGCAACAAGGTGACAGTCGCCTTCGGGCGGTCCCGCACCGACGCAAAGCTGGTGAGCGGACACTATGCCCGTGGAACCCGCCGCGTGATTCCGATTGCCGAGTGCCTGGTACACGACCCGACCGGGGATGCGTTCGCCCATCGACTCGCGGTCCATCTGCAGCGCGCGGTCGGCAAGAGCGCCGCCGTGGATCAGCTTCGGCACATCGTCGTGAGAACAGCCCGGCGGACCGGTGAAATGATGGCCACGCTCGTCGTGACGCACGATGGGGGGCGCGACATTCGCGACGCCACACGGCGCACCCTGACGAAGAGCCCTCACGTGACGTCCTTCCACCTCAACGAGCACCCTGAGGACGACGGCTTTCTGTTGGGCACGCGCACGCGACGCATCAGCGGAACCGCACGCCTGCGCGAGGATGTAGCCGGAACATCGTTCCTGTTGTCGCCGGGCTCGTTCTTCCAGACCAACATCCGGGCAGCAGAACGATTGGTCGAGCTGGTGCTGGCAGCGGTTCCGGCCGGTGACACGCCCGTGCTGGATCTGTTTGCCGGCGCCGGCCTGTTTGCGCTTCCGCTGGCTGCACGTGGCCATCGCGTGACGGCGATCGAGGAGAATCCGTCAGCGGTTGAAGATGGCCTGGCGAGCCTGCGGCTGCAGCGTGACAGTGCCGGGCGATGTACGTTCGTCTGTGCGCCGGTGGAGTCTGCGTTGCGAAAGCCTCAGCGCCGGGCCATACCGACGGTCGTGCTCGATCCCCCCAGGGACGGGTGCCCTGAAGGCCTGGTCGAAACCATCTTCGGTGAGGTGCAGCCGGATCGGGCGGTCTACGTCTCATGCAATCCTGAAGCGCTCGCCTACGACCTTGCGGGCATTGTCTCGATGGGCTACAGCATCCGAAGCATCCAGCCGGTCGACATGTTTCCCCACACGCCACACGTCGAAACCGTGGCCGTCGTCGATCGGCAGATACAGTTCTGAAACTCGACGTCCGGTTCTGAAAGCCGCCGCCCCCTACCCTGGTCGTCTGACCTGACAACACGCCTTGCAAGGCAACAACTTGCGGGGATGGGTGCGGTGGCATCGCGGTTGCGATCTGCGTCAGCGTGAGTGCTCAGCCAACTGCGCCGGACCGTCGCTCCCGCCACATGAGCGGATTCACGCTGATTGAGATGCAGATCGCGCTGGCGATCTCCGCCATCGTCGCCGGCATGGCCGTGGTCAGCGTCCAGGGTGTCATCGCCAGCGCCCGTGGCGACTCGGCCATGATGCAGACGGCAAGCCTCCTGCGGCTGGGCCGCGACACGGCTATCGCGCAACGGCGCACCATCTCGCTCCAGTTCACCTCGCCCAATCGTCTGCAATTGATCCGCTCCGACGTCCCAGGGGGCAACACGGTCATTGCGGACGTCGTGCTGGAAAACGGCGCGCAGCTCATCCGAGATGCCGCCATTCCTGATACGCCTGACGGGTTCGGGGCCGACTCGGCCACTGACTTCGACGGCGCTGGCGCCGTCCGGTTCGAACCGGACGGCATGCTGACCGACGGGACCGGCGTGCCGGTCAACGGCACGGTCTTCACCGAGGTTCCTGGCCAGCCGGTCTCATCTCGGGCCGTCACCGTGACCGGCAGTTCAGGCCGTGCCCAGTGCTACCGCTGGACCGGCTCCCGTTGGGAGGCACAGTGACCATCCGCATCCCCGCCGACCAGAACGGCTTCTCGCTGATCGAGGCCCTGATTGCCCTTGGCGTGCTCGCGACGGGGCTGCTCGGTCTGGCCCAGGTGTTTACCATCGGCCTCGCCGCGTTGACGTCCGCGGCTCCCGACATCGCGGCTCGCGAGAAGGCGACCGAGGCCATTGAAAGCGTCTACACGGCCCGCGACACCCGGACGGTCACCTGGGCCCAGATCCGGAATGTCAACGGCACGTCCGGCAGTGATGGCGGCGTCTTCCTGGATGGCGCGCATGCCCTGACCGTGTCCGGCGCCGATGGGTTGCTGAACACGGTTGACGATGGCGCCGTTGAAGCCTCTGTCCTTCCCGGCCCTGATGGTCGGCTGGGCACAGAGGACGACCTGTCCCAGCCGATGACCCAATTCACCAGGGAAATCGAGATTCGTGACGTGGCGTCCAATCTGCGCCGCATTCGCGTGGTCATTCGGTATGTCTCTGGCAGTGCGCACCGTGAGTATGTGCTGGAGACCCTCATCTCGTCCTTCGCATGACACCGCACACGCCTCTCCACCGTGCCGCATCCGGCTTCGCGCTGGTTGAAGCCCTCATCACCGTGATGGTGCTGACCATCGCGCTGGGCGTGGCCCTGACCGGGTTCGACAATCTGTCAGACACCAGCGACGGAGCGGGCCTCATGGCGGATACCAATCTCAATCTGCGGAGCGCGCTGAATGTCATGACTCGAGACCTGCTCTCCGCGGGACGTGACATTCCGGTTGGAGGCATCGGCATTCCGTCCGGTGACGGCGCGCTCCCCCTGGTACGCCCCTCGGCTGATGGCACGGCGCTGACCTTTGAAGCCGGCGCCACCACGCTCGACTCTGTCACCCCAGGGAACGCGCTCGGGCCCGACATCGAGGGAACCCCGACCGACATCATCTCGCTCCTGATGGCCGACACGTCCCTGGCCCTTGACCAGTGGCCACTCGCCAGTGTCGCCGCCGATGGATCGGCCGTGACGGTGGACGCGCGCACGCCGATTGATGACGATGCCACAGGCATCACACCGGGGGACCTGGTGATGTTCACCACCGCCGACGGCAGCACCCTGCAACTGGTCACGAGTCGGGAAGGGCAGACCATCTACTTCGATGCCGGAGACCCGATGACACTCAACCAGCGGGGCGCGTCGCAGGGCACGATCCTGCAACTCCGCTCTGATGGGACGTTTCCGCCAATGACGGCCACGCGCGTCCTGCTGATCAGCTATTACCTCGATGGCACAGACCCCCACCGGCCGTTGCTCATGCGACGCGTCAACTTCCGACCGGACCGCGCCATCGGCGTCGCCATCGAGAACCTCCAGGTGACGTTCGACCTGGTCGATGGCGTGACCAACCCTGTGAACGTGGCGACGCCCGAGGCACCACATACAGCCGACCAGATTCGAAAAGCGAACCTCTACCTGGCAGGCCGTTCCCATCGTGAGTGGCGGCGGAGCCGTCAGGTCCTGCGGTCC
>JAKFYA010000195.1 GCA_021731095.1 Acidobacteriota bacterium
GCTGAAGGCCGCCGGCACCGCGCGCATCGTGACCGTGTCGTCCATGATGCACGCCGGCGCCACCCTCAACCTGGACAACCCGGCCGGCGAGTCGTTCGCGATGATGCGCGCCTACAGCCAGGCCAAGCTGGCGAACGTGCTCTTCACCTATGCGCTGGCGCGACGGCTGCAGGGCACCGGCATCACGGCCACGTGCCTGCACCCCGGCATGGTGGCCAGCGATCTGGCGCGGGGCATGCCCCGCCTGCTGGCGCCCATCTACAACCTGTTCATGGGCATGCTGGCCCTGACGCCCGAGCAGGGCGCCGCCACCAGCGTGTATGCCGCCAGCGCGCCCGAGCTTGCGGGCGTCACGGGCGTGTACTTCGACAAGTGCCGACAGGCCGCGTCGTCTGCCGCCTCGCACGACGAGGCGCTGCAGGAACGGCTGTGGGCCGTGAGCCTGCAGCAGGTGGGGCTGGACCCGGCTATTTCGCTACGGTAAAGGGAAAGACCACCTCGGTCTTTTCCCACTGCAGCGTGATGGCGCCACCGGCCGGCGTGTCCACCACCGCCAGCGTGAGCTGTTCCACCGGCTTGGCCAGCGTGCCGCCCTTCACCTTCAGGGACGTGAGGTCTTTCGTCGGGTCCTGCTCGAGCCCCGACATGCCGGTCTGGGCGTTGATGATGAGCGACCAGTCGCCCGTCTTCTCGGGCTTGGTGAACAGCGAGTACTTGCCCGCCTTCAGGCGATAGGTGCCGAACACCAGGTCCTTGCTGGTCTCGAGCGTGGTGGCTTCGTCGGCGCCCGTGCGCCACACGAAGCCGAAGGGCACCAGGTCTCCCATGATCTTGCGCCCGCGCATGGAGGGACGCCCGTAGGCAATGGACAGCGTGGCGCCGTCCACCGTGGCCGTGGTGGTTTCGTGCGGGCTCTTGCGCGGCATGGGCTGCGCAGCCGCCTGCTGGGCGTGGGCCGGCAGGGGAGCGAGCGTGACAACAAGCGCGGAGGCGAGCAGGGAGGCCGTGAGGGACAGGGAGCGTAGGGTCATGCCCTCATCCTACCGTGCGGCCGGCAATCCGGTGCAGTCCAAGATTGACAGGGTACGGTACGCTCCCCCGTCAAGCGGACCACGGATTCGTGGACTCCGGCGGGGTTGAAACGCGCGGCAGATAGGTGAGCGGCGGGACCCGGCCCAGCTCGTCGTGCGGCCGCCGCCTGTCGGCAGTCGGTTCTTCTACAACCCTGTGCAACTCTACAGCTACCCTAACAGGTCAATTGTCCAGTTGCGGTGGGCGCACTTCCTCGTTTCGCAAGGTTTCGCCGCCGGATAAGCCGCCGACAGCCCCGGGCAGGCGCCAGCTACAACTACTTTGTTTGTGGGGGCTGCTGCCGCCGTACCAGTTCGCGCGCTTCGCCGTCCGCAAGTATGAGTCGTTGGTGGAGGCGTTTCACCATGCCGCTGACGGCCCCGCCAATAGTGACACTGGCTTCCCGATAGTCGTCCCAGAGGAGTTCCCCAGTTCCTGCCTTGGTCACCCGCAGCCGGAAGGCCTCGTTCTCAGCCGCGACCATAACGCCAGCGACGGGTATGCCTACCGTTGTGCCCTTCCCGCGGGCGAGAGTGGCGACGACGTCTGCCTCAGCCTCTGAGGCAACCAAGACAAACCGCTTCGTCTTCGTGAACTCCTGCGCTAGACGGTCGAGCCATCTGCGGTCGACATTGTCACTGGTCAGGTAAGCTCTCCTGGCCGTCACCAGATCCAGCGAGACAGGCGCTTGTACCAGCACGAGCACCGGCAGGGAGAGCGCTAAGGCTAAGCAAAGCTTCGTTGCGGTACTAGTCATCTGACGAGCTACTTCAGATCGATGTGTTGAAAGCCGTTGTCATCGAGTTCGGCCTCGGTGGTCTCAATGGGATTGGCCAGATCTGGTTCTCCACGCGCGAGTTCGATGGCGGCTAGGGTAGCCGGACGATGGGACCGCCGAAACTCTCCAGACAAGATGTCGAACTTTCTGAAGTAGTAGACGGTGACAGTTGGTATGTCCATGGGCTGCTTCGGGCAGTGGATGGGTCGAGCCGTTGGCTACTTCTTCTGCTTCGCCAGATAGTCGTCCTTGTAGTGCTTCGCGAATGCCTCAGCCGCGGACTGGAAATTGCCCTTCTTGACGTTATAAGCGAAGACCACGGCCGACGACTCCAAATCGATGACCTGCACCGTGCCTTCGAATTGGGTGAAGTTCGAAGAGCCGAACAGGGCCATCTTCGCTATCTTCGTGCCCGTACCATCTTCCTTCTGGGAGGAGGCGCTCTTAATCGTGTGCGTGGCCTTAGCCTGGTCTGTCACGACTAGCACGGGGACTTGCTTCTTCATAAGCGCGGCCGCTAACGCCGAGCCGAAATCGACGTGCTTGCCCTTGTGCTGGGAGTTGGACGCGTCAGTGGTTTCGGTTGACTCAATGTAGACCCGTGGCTGGGTCTGTGCGGAGGCGGCCGACGCTGTGAGCACGAGTGCGAGAACGAGTGTTTTCATGGCGAGCTCCTGAGCCGAGCCCGTCATAGGCTCCGCGGGCTCATTCTGTGCTGACCTCGACGCGGGGTCAATGACTCGAACGACACCCCGCAAGTTCCCTCACGCAATCAGGGAGACGTAAGTCAGCCTGTGCCTCGCCAGCATGGCTGATATTTTGTGGACGCAGTACACTGCGCGCATGCCGTGGCCTTTCCGAGTGCCTCTGCGTTCCTGGCTTGCCGTGCTGGCCGTGGGGCTCGCTGCCAGTCTGCTGTGCGCGCCCCTCCTGAGCGCCGGCCTGCAGGCCCAGACCCAGGGCTACGTGCGGCCCGACACGCGCCCCAGCGTGGCGCCCTTCGGCACCCCGGAAGAGACCATGCAGGCTGTTGCGGCTGAGGCCGCGCGGGTGGTGCCCGAGGGCGGCGTGCGCGACCTCACCGTGTGCAAGCTGCAGGACGCGCTGTGGGGCGGGTATGACGTGGACGTGCACGTGACCATGGGCGCCGACGGCCTGCCACACCTGTTCCAGTTGCAGAAGGGGCGCTTCTCGCGCCTGATCGACCCGAAGCCCAGAGGCGGCGCCTCGTCGCGCTTCGAGCGCACCGGCCGTGTGCAGCCGCCCACCGCCGCCGAGGCCTTTGCCCGCGGCGTGCCCTACTTCGTGCAGCAGGCCATGGTGGAGGCCCCGGGCGTGCTGCGCGTGACCGTGCTGAGCAACCCCACCAGTACGGAAGACCTCGGGATAGTGTTTGTGGCTGTGGACGACGAGACCAACCCCGCCGAATATGACGGCGTAACGCTACCCATTGAACCCTCGCCAGAACCGCAGACCCTGCGCCTGCAGCACAAGGCCTTTGGCCGCGCCACCGGCACGGCCCGCATCGCCATCCTGCGCGGCACCGGCCGTGCCGCTACCGTCATTGGCTGCATCGTGAGCAATGAGGTGGATGTGGGGCTAGTTGCGAGGTGAGGTCAAGAGTGCCAGACGGGTGTGGAGTTCTGGACTCTCTTCGGATGGAACCAGATGGCCAGTTTGCCATTTTCTAGTGGGAAGCCTGCGGAAAAGCACTCTCTGTCGCAGCCAGGGCGAAGTGTGCGGCGTGTCTTGTGCAGACTTCCCGTGCCACCTATTGGGACTCCCAGAGCGGACTCGTAACGAGGCCGGTTTGCTGGGTAGGCAGGCGGTCGAGAAGCGTGGCGTGCTGGTTTCGTTCGGCGGACTTATTCTTAGGCCTTCGGATCGCGAGAGACTTCCTTTTAGATGCCGCTATCCCGTCGCAGGAAAAGAAGGCCTCGGCGAAGCCGAGCTCGAATTGTTGCTCTCTCCCAGGAGGCAGGGCGGATCCGCCTTGAGTCAATCTTTGACAAGGGAAATGCTTCCGGTGCCGGACTGAAAGGGCCAAGGGTTCTCTATCACTACACGTCCTGGGAGGCGGCTGAGGCAATTGTCAGCACCCAACGATTTCGCGCGACGGCCCATGATTGCACCAACGATGAGATGGAGCTTGTTGCGGCAGATGGGGTCATCATGGAAGAGGCACGGAAAGCCATGTCCTTGGCCCACTCACCGATGCTCCAGCGGTCCCTTGGGCTCTTTGTATCAAAGTATGAGGACTCTAGGGTCAGTGCCGCTCGGCGAACTTACTTCGCCAGTTTCTCAACTGAAAGGGACGATCCAGGTCAGTGGTGCAACTATGGGCTTCGCGGCTCTGGAGTCTGTTTGGGCCTCCGGCTTCTCGAGATTGAACAACCTGTGATCGCCGGCGTATCCACAGCCTACATGCCAGTGACCTATGGTGAAGTAGAGCTGAGGGAGAAGGTTGCAGCTTGGTTTGCGCGACTCGCAAGTGACTGTGAAGGGGCACTTGATATTGAGGAGAACTGGCAGCTGACATTGGATGCTCTCAATGTCACTGCAGCTGCTTGGGCGCTGACGACGAAGACCGAAAGGTGGGCGAGTGAAAAGGAGATCCGGGCGATCTTCTTCGCTAGGGATGGCCACAGGGTCGTTCCTGTCGAAGAAGATCGGGAAGATGGATCCGTGAGGCGCTACGTTGACCTGCCAGTAACGGCTAGAAAACGGATGCCCATTCAAGAAGTGATCGTCGGCCCGCAGCAGGGCCTCGATGCCGGGTTCGCCCGCGTGCTCCGCATGCTCAGCCGGGCTGGCTACAGGCATCCCGAACGCAAAGCAGTGGCTTCAATGTCCTCCCCCCAATGTTTCTGAGCAGATTGATTCATCGCTCAGGTCCCGTGTCGACCTGGCTAGTTCGCAGGGAGGCATGGAGTCTCTTGGGACGTAGGGCGGCGATCCAGGAGCCACGCTGTATGTGCTTCGCTCCTTCGGAAGTGTCGTGATCGCGCCCTGAACCTAGGACCTTCAAGTGACCGTTGGTCGGGTATGACTGAGCATGAGACCCGTCTAATGAGCGGACGAGTCCGCGTCTCTACCTCCTTCCAATTCCGGGTCGATTCCAACGGCGTGTGCAATCTTCTCCAAATATGGCTGAGCGTCTGGATGCTCACTCGTGAGGAGTTCACTCAGGCGCCCGAAGAATTCCCTGGCCTCCTGGGAATTCAAAATAGCAACCAAGAAGTCAGGCGTCTCCTCAAAGAATTTACTGAGCCATTCCACCCAAGCTTGGTCCATTCGCCTCAGGCACGGCGTCAAAATATCTTTGACAATCGACTCGCGTGGGACCGCCCCCAGCGCAGCGAGCCGCAACTCGCCTCCGCAGATCCCTAAGAACTTGTGTGAGTTCAATCCTTCAGCCTTCGCGGCAATCCTAATGAGCTCGGATCGGAATATCCGACGGTGGATCCCCGTCGGGCGAAGAAGGTTGGCTAACAGGTCACTTGTCCACTTGGTTGTGCCGGCTACCGCCGGATCCGATTGGAGGGTTGCCACGTAGTCGCCGAGAGCGTTGACGTACGCAAAGGACAGTTCAGGCATCGCGTTCTGGCGCGACAACTCATTGAGGACTGATGTCGAGGCCCCTGGCTCACGCAGTTCGCTGAGCCAGTCGTTCTGCGTCATGTCAGCGAGGCGCTTGGCGCATGCGTCTCGGAAGGGAACAGGCGCTACGCCAGAGCGGAGGATCTCAGCTACAAGGTCGTCATCGCGCTCAGATTCCGAAAGCGCTGTCACCTTGTCTGAGAGGTCTGTCTTCAACACTATGCGCGCAAGGAGTGGCTCGAAGTCTTTATCGAGGGCCGCCTTGACTGCGCGCCATTTCGTCAGGATGACCGTAGGCGTAAACAAGTCCGGCGCCTGTTCGCCGCTGGCGACGAGTTTCCAGCACAGCGCGATAAGTGGCTCCACAGACTTTCTGTGGTCGGGCGCGGCCAAGACCGCATCAAGGCGATCCAGTTCCTGTAGTCGAGAAACCAGGTCGCGTGCCAGGCTCTCATCACTGGACCCGAGAAGCGTCGCCAGAAGTTGCGTGCCCGCAATGGAATTGCCAACTGCAGGCGAAGCGGTTCCCGCTGGATTTCCAATGAGGATCTTGGCCAGGCAAAGTGCTACCAACCTCTGGTCCTTCTGGAAGCTATGGAGGTAGTGCAGAAAGTGCCCGTCGGTCGCCAAACCCTGGCAGAGGCCATCGACCTCTGTGGGCAGCAGTTCAGAGAGAGCATCGAGGCACTTCACGAGTAGCGGGAACTCAGCGGCGCTGACGCCGGCGGCCGGAGCCAGCCGACTGCGAATGGAGGAGAGAACGGTGCCGCCGTCAAATTGGGATTGGTGAGATTCGACCATCAGCGCCTCAGGGTCACTTGCGTCGACAATGCCGGCGGTGATTCGGCGAACGACTTCTGCAGTGACCGCAGAACGTTCCACGGCCGGTCGAACAGAGGACCAGAATGTCCTTGATGGGTTCTCTCTTGTGATCTCGGGGCATGCGGAGATCCATTCGCTGGCATCGAGACCCGTCGCGAGGCCCGCTTTGACTGCCTTCTCCTGCCCAATCTTCTGAAGTGTAGAGAGGATGTCGAGAGATTTGCCGGCCACCCAGGAGGGGGTCGGCCGAGCTTTGACGCCAGCCGATTCGGCGGACCAATTCGCCTTTGACAAGATCGATATTGAGGCCGACTCGTTGTTCAACAGGCTCAGGAGTGCCGGGAGTCCTTCAGAAACACGTACGTCGGCGAGATTCCAGTTGGCAACGTCGAATGCCTGTTTCGTCATCCTAAGGCGGACTTCGGTCAATCCTGGCTTTTCGGCCCAGCCCTCAAACCTGCTGTCGCCAAGGCACAGGGCTGCGTTTACCAAATATTGGGCCGTTACGCCCACACCTTGCCTCGTGACCAATTCCAATACGACCCAGAAGCGATCTCCGTGGGCCATCATGATGTCGGCAAGGGCGCCCACCCCTCCCGATTGAAGCGCCGACAAAATGGGTTGGCTGAGCAGCAGTTCCTGAGCCAACAGTGCCTCAACGTTAAACCACAAGGCGGCCATGGTGAGTGGGAGGTCCTCACCCAAAAGGGTGATGGCTTCGTGCGAGGGCTCTTGGCCGGTTTGGAGCTCGTTCTGCAGTTGACGACCGTTCTTCACAGTTAGCGCGTAATAAGCAATGTGGTCGAGAGGGAATGTGTCGTGCCACTGCAGAACGATCGCAGAGACATCATTTACAAATCGCTTCAGTTCTCGCGGTGTGGGGGCCTCTCCCTTCTGTGCTTGATGGAACCCATATGCTCGATATACGCGGTCTCTTTCGGAAGCTGGGTGCTGGGGAAAGGCCTGCGCGAGTAGCGTGAGGAGGAAGGTTCGCCAATTAGAGAGAACTGGCGGAGGAACCACAAACCGAATTGGGAAAGTCTTATCGATGAACGAATCCGCGACGAGGTCTGCGGCACCATCGCGGTTGTCACGTCCCCAGAGCGCCTTCAGGCCGCTGATATCAAATGGCACGATGACCCAGAAGCGTTGTTGCCATCGCGGCTGCTTGGTGTCTCGCTGCTGAAGGAACGGTTGCATTGCGGACCATAGGCGCATCGCAGACGCCGGTTCAACGCGGTCCAAGTTGTCAACAACAAGAACAATCTCCCTGCGACCAGGTTCGAGGGCTTCGCGCATCAAGTCGAAGAATTGCTTCTCGAATTCAAGGGTTGTGGGCTCTGGTGTATCGCTAGTTTCAGATTCAATATCTGTCTTTGTGATCTGCTCGGTCAGAGCCCAAGGATTTGGTTGAGATGGGTCCAACTTCGACCTAACCCAGTTGCCAATTGCCACTAGCAGTGGCGCTAGTGATGTGAGCAACCCAAGGAGCAAGGCGATTGAAATGGAACGGTCGGAACGTGGTGCCAGGGAGTCTCCCCGCTCAATAGCAGCGCCTACTAGTGCAACGCCAATCGGAACGACAAGAGCTGAAGCGCCGAAGGCATAGCCTAAGTTCTTGACCGTGGCGTTGGTCGTGATCTTCTCCTTTCGGAGTCGCTTTGAGAGTTCGAGGGCAATCCTGTTCCATCGTGGCCCCGCCCACTGCTCTGCCGTTAGCGCGTCGATTAGGGTCTCCAGAAAGATCCGTCGAAGTGGGTCGCCCTCATGCGCCCAGGCGTCAAAGGTGACTACGACGCGACTCTCAGTTCTCAGGCCGTCAGCGACCATCCGGAGAATGGAGCTCTTCCCTGCGCCCCATCGCCCCTGTAGGCCGATTGTTCTGCTCCCTGGGCCGCCGCTTGTCACAAGTTCGACGATGGCGTCCGCGACGCGCTGGTGGGCCCCCTTGGTATCGCCGGGCCCCATTTCGTCTCGGTTGGTAGGGCGGTCATCTAGGAACCTGGTGAGCCGATTCTTTGTGTCCTGCATGCACTGGCCCTCGCAGGGGGAGACACGGCATCACGCCACTGTTCAACCCCAGTCCGGGGAAGTGTAGTCGTTCTGTAGCTATGGACAAGGGCGATGCCGCGCCCGTATGACCTGCCTGGCGTTCTCGGGACCGGTTGAAGCCTGAAAGAATGATGCTGTCAGTGCTTGAAGGGGGGGGATCCCTTGGGTTTGGACACGGAGAGCTGCGTTGTTCCACCGGGAACGGGCCGTCGTCCACGCCATCCCTCGGACATTGCAGTGACTTGCCTCGCGCTCTCGATGGTATCGCCGGGCAAGAGTCTGGTGGGTGAGCTAGCTAGGGGGCACTGGCCAACTTACGGAGATGCTCTTTTGCCCCTCTCTGTATCGTATGTGCACGGCGCAAGTGATTTGAAGCAAAAGCCACGCAGGCTGGCTGTGGGGGCTTGGCTAGACCTGGCGTCGCACGGCCTCACGACTTCGCAAGACTATCAAGCAAGCTGAGAAGGTCTTCTCTTCTCAAATGGAATGATAGAACCATCATGCGAAGCTCTTAGGCGTGCGAACTGCTCCCCAAGAAGCGTGGCGATCTGCTCCACTGAGTAGCGGTGCTCTGGGGTAAAGGCCGCTTCCAGGGGGGAATAGGACGTCAGAACTGCCACCACCTGGCCCTCCCAAATCACTGGGGCGCAGAGTGTGCTTCGCAGGGGCTGTCTGAACGACCTGGCAATATTTCCCAAGTCGAGCGCCGGGTCAGAGTTGCAGATGGTCTTGGCGTGCGCGGCAGCCCACCCGGTAATGCGCTCGCCCTTGTCGATGCGCAGACCAATCAGAAATTCTGCGCCATCGCCCGACGCGAAGTGGCAATCCACCGCGTCAGCGCGGACGCCCGTGCGGAACAGCGCGCAGATGGTGGCTGGCGTCTGTTCCCGCACATATTGTGCGGCCAGGTCGAAGGCTTCGGAGACGGTGGTGCAGTGCGCCAGCGCTCGTGTCGCCTCGAAGAGTTGTGAGGTCTCGACGGCGTTCGAGCGAATCTGCTGCAGCGGGCCAGCCGCTACGGCCTCCATTTGCTCGAGGTCGTCGAAGTAGCCAGGCTTGATAAGGCTTCGGGCCTGCTCGCCCGCTGCCACGGCAATGGGAGAGATTTCTGCGTGGAAGGTGACAAAGGCGTCCACGACCATCGGGTCGTACATCGTGCCGCGGCGCTCCTGCAGCACGGCAAACGCCTCTTCGTTTGTCATGGCCGGCCGGTAGGGCCGGTCCGAGGTCAGGGCGTCGAAGCAGTCGACGACCGACAGGATGCGGGCACCCAGCGGGATGTCGGTCTTGGAGATGCCCGTTGGATACCCGTTGCCGTCCCAGAACTCATGGTGGTGACGCACGATGGGGACCACGGGGTAGGGAAACCGGATGGCTGACAGGAGGTCCGCGCCAATGGCCGCG
>JAKFYA010000156.1 GCA_021731095.1 Acidobacteriota bacterium
CGGGGATAGACGACGATGTCCCCGAGATAGAGGTGGTTGGTCGGCACATACACGGCCACCAGCGTTTCCGGTCCTGCTCCCCGATCGATGGTGAATTCCTTCGTGAGAAACCCCATCACCAGCCCCCGCCGCTGGTCTTCAATCATCACGACGCGCTTGAACCCGTACTCGTTGTCTGGCGAAAACGCCGCCACCAGCTGCTTCACCGGCGAGTAGATCGTCCGGAAGACCGGCACATGCGTCAGCCAGTCCTCGGCCTTGGCCAGGACGCGGCGGCCAATGACATTGGTCGCCACAGCCCCCACGGCCAGCACCAGAAACAGGGTGACGACGAGGCCAAGACCCGGCACCTCGTGGCCCAGCAACCGGGTCGAGATCGGCGCAGTGAAGCGGTCGATGATACCGAAAATCGTGACCAGCGTGGCAACGCTGATGACGAGGGGGACGGTAACGAAGAACCCGGCGATGAAGCTCCTTCGCAACCACTGCATGCTAGTGCCACCCAATTGTTGCGGCCCCAAGCAGGGCCAGGCCTACGGCAATGCGGTACCAGGCAAACGGAACGAACCCGGAGCGACGGACATACCCGAGGAACGGCTTGACGACCAGCAGGGCTGAAATGAAGGCCATCACGAATCCCACCGCAATTTCGAGGACCCGATCCGACGAGAGGTGTCCGCGTGCGCCCAGGAGATCGTGCACGAAGGCCGCAGCCATGGTGGGCATGGCCAGGAAGAACGAAAACTCGGCCGCCGCAGGTCGGTCCAGACCGGCCAGCATGCCGCCGACGATGGTCGCACCCGACCGGGATACGCCGGGCACCAGGGCCAGCGTCTGCGCTACGCCAATGCCGAGCGCGGACCGGAGCGGCGTGTCCTCGGCAGCCCGGACGGTCGCGGTCGGTCGGAAACGCTCCACGGCCATCATGATGAGGCCGCCCACCACAAACGCGGCACCGATGACGCGCGGGCTCTCGTAGAGGACCGCCTTGACGTAGCCGGAGAAGAACGTGCCGGCGACCACGGCCGGCAGAAAGGCGACCAGAAGTGCCAGCGCGAACCGGCGGTCGGCGCCGTCCTGCCGGAGGCCGGCCAGCACCTTCGCCAGGCTGGCGCGGTAGAGCCACATCACCGCAAGAATGGACCCGAGCTGGATGGTGGTGGTGAACACGCCACCGGGATCGGAATAGCCGAGGAGCCTGGAGGCCATGACCAGGTGGGCGGTGGAAGAGACCGGCAGGAACTCGGTGAGTCCCTGCAGGCTGCCCAGAAGAAACGCGTGGAAGTAGGTCACCGTGAAGCCGTGACGCCGGGTCTTCGCCCGGGCACGCTAGGAAGCGCTGACTCGGCGGTTGGCCTTGGCGCGCTTCGAGGCGGGCTGACCGCCCTCGACCGCTGCCGCCTGCTCACTGCCCGTGCTCACAATCGCCCCGCCACCGCGCCAGAGCGTGACGATGGCCGCGGCCACGAAGACGCTGGAGTAGGTGCCGGTGATGATGCCGACGATCATCGTGAAGGCGAAACCGCGAAGCACTTCGCCACCGAACAGGAACAGGGCGATGGCCGACAGCAGCGCCGTGCCGGCGGTGATGACGGTGCGGCCCAGCGTCTGGTTCAGCGAATCGTTGATGACCTGGCCCAACGGCGCGCGGCGCTTCGAGCGCAGATTCTCGCGCACGCGGTCGAAGATGACGATGGTGTCGTTGGTCGAGTAGCCCGTCACCGTCAGGATGGCGGCAATGACGTTCAGCGTCATGTCGTAGTGGAAGAACGCCAGGAACGCCATCGTCACGAGAATGTCGTGAATGGTGGCCACCACGGCGCCGACGGCGAAGGACAGCTGGAAGCGGAGCGCGATGTAGAGCAGGATGCCGACGAGGGACGCGGCAAAGGCATAGATGCCCTTGGTCGTCAGTTCCTTGCCCACCGCGGGTCCGACGATTTCGGTGCCCACGATGGTGAATTTGCCGAGGTTGCCCTTCTTCAGCGCGGCCTCGGCCGTTTCAGCCGTCGTGCTCAGCGACGCGCCAGACTCGGCGCCCACCTGCGGCACGCGCACCATCACCTGGCGCATGGCCGGGTCGCCATAGCCCTGGACGATGACGTCCTGACCACCACCCGGGAAGTTCTTGTCGAGCGCATCGCGGACGGCCTCGATGGAGGCCTCCTTCTCGAACTGGGCAATGATCGAGGTGCCGCCCTCGAACTCGATGCCCTTCTTCAGGCCCTGGGTCGCCACCATCGCGAGGCCGGCCAGGATGACCACCCACGAGAGCACGATGGCGTGCCAGCGCCAGCGCAGAAAGTCGAAATTGCTGTTCTTGAAGATATGCATGACGGGCCTAAATCGACAGCGTCGTCGCCTGACGGCGCCGCGAAAGCTCGAACTCGAACAGGGTCTTGGACACGAAGGTCGACGTGAACAGGTTCGACGCCAGGCCCAGGAACAGCGTGATGGCAAAGCCGCGGATGGGGCCGGTGCCGAACTGGAACAGGAACATCGCGCCGATGACGGCGGCAATGTGGGTGTCGAGCAGGGTCAGGAACACGCGGCTGAAGCCGGCATTGATGGAGGCCCGCACCCCGCGCTGCGCCTCAAGCTCTTCCTTGATGCGTTCGAAAATCAGCACGTTCGAGTCCACGCCGATGCCCATCGTCAGCACGAAGCCGGCAATGCCGGGCAGCGTCATGACGGCGCCGATATACGCCATCAAACCAAGCAGGATGACCAGGTTGAAGAGCAGGGCCACCACCGCGTTCACGCCCGACAGCTTGTAGTAGACCAGCATGAAGATGATGATCATCACCAGGCCGACCACCGACGCAATCACGCCGGACTTGATGGAGTCAGCACCGAGGCTCGGGCCAATGGTGCGCTCTTCGAGGTAGGTCAGCGAGGCCGGCAACGCGCCCGAGCGGAGCACCAGCGACAGGTCCTGCGCTTCCTGCGGGCTGAAGCTGCCGGTGATGCGCCCCTGATCCGTGATGCGGCTCTCGATGGTCGGCGCGGAGAAGACGCGGTTGTCGAGGACGATGGCCAGCTGGCGGCCGATGTTGGCGCTGGTGACGTTGCCGAACTTGCGGGCGCCGTCGTTGTTCAGCGTGAAGCTGACGGCCGGCAGGTTGTTCTCGTCCGGCACCTGGCGGGCGTTCCGCAGATCGCGGCCCGTGACCGCAGCCACCTTGCGCACCAGATAGAAGAGCTGTGAACCGGGCGCCCCACCCGTGTCGGCCGAGCCGGGCACGACTTCCATGCCCTCGGGCAGCTGGCCGTTCACGTTGAAGGCATCGGCCGTGGCGGCCGGACCCTGCTCGACGATCTTGAGCTCGAGCAGACCCGTCGAGCGGATGATCTCCTTGGCACGGGCCACATCGGTCACGCCCGGAAGCTGCACCAGAATCTGGTCGCCGTTCTGCCCCTGCTGGGCAATGCTCGGCTCGGCCACGCCCAGGTCGTTCACACGACGCTCGATGGTCTGGCGCGCCTGCGTCACGGCTTCTTCCCGCAACTGCTTCTGGATGATCGGCTTCAGCGTGTAGGTATAGCTGCCGTTGGTCCCGGTGTTCCGGTCGAAGCTGGTGTCGGTTTCCAGCGCCACGGCCTGGCGGAACGCCTGGTCCTGCTGGGAGGGCACGCCCTCGACCTTGAACTGCACCGAACTGACCGCGGTGATGCTCGAGGTGGGGATGTTCGCCGTCCGGGCGGCCTCGCGAACCCGCTCGGCGGCGGTTTCGGTTTCCACCCGCAGCGCGTCGTCGGTCTGGACGCGCAGCACCAGGTGTACGCCGCCCTTGAGGTCGAGCCCCAGCTTGAGCTGCATGTCCTTCAGGACGCCTGGCGCAGGCAGCTTGTAGGCAGAGGCGAGAATCGGATAGATGCCGACCGACGCGAAGATGACGAGCACCGCGAGGGTCGTGATGAGCTTCCAGCGAAGAGTCATATCAGCAGCTTATGCGTTGGAACCGGTCTCGGGCACGACCGGATCCTGTCCCTGGTATCCAACCACGGCGTTGCGGGAAATATCGAACCTGACCCGCTCGGCCACTTGTACCTGAAGGGAAACGTCCCCAAGGCGTGTGATGGTGGCATAGATTCCACCGGACGTAACCACCTGATCGCCCACTTTCAGGCCAGCCAGGAACGCCTGCACCTTCTTCTGGCGCCGCCGCATGGGTAGCAGCAGCACGAAGTAGAAGATGGCAAGAATGAGAACCGCCGGCAGCAGCCCGAGCAGCGGGTTGCCTCCCTGCGGGGCGGCCATGGCCAGAACAAACGGCATACGAGATGCGCCCAGTACGGAAGTGAGAAGGCTCATGCGTCAGGAGCCAGGCGGGAAGCCGTCAACATGAACTCCTGCCTGAACTTATCGAAGGTCCGAAACGCTATAGCGTCTCTGATCCGCTTCATGGTGTCAAGGTAGAAGGTCAGGTTATGCAAGGTGTTAAGGGTAGCCGCCGTCATTTCGCCAGCCATGTAGAGGTGGCGGAGATACGCCCTGGAATGGTGCCGGCAGGTGTAGCAGCCACACGCCGGATCCAGAGGGCGGTCGTCCTCGCCAAAGCGGGCATTCCTGATGTTCAGGCGCCCCTGACTGGTGAAAAGCTGCCCGTTCCTGGCGTTCCGGGTCGGCATGACGCAGTCGAACATGTCGATGCCCCGCGCCACGCACTCCACCAGGTCCGTCGGAGTCCCCACCCCCATCACGTAGCGCGGCTGGTTGACCGGAAGGCTGGGGGCGGTCCCCTCGACCAGCTCGTACATCAGGGCCGGCGGCTCCCCGACACTCAGCCCGCCGATGGCATAGCCCTCGAAGCCAATCTCGACCGTGGCCTCCGCGCTGGCCTGACGCAGATCCTGGAACACGCCGCCCTGCACGATGCCGAACTGACCCTGACCCGGGTTTGACACCGTCACCCCGTCCACGTCTCCGGCCCGCAGCGCCAGCAGGCGCTCGCGGCACCGCCTGGCCCAGCGGACCGACCGCTCCATTGAGGTCCTGGCGGCCTCGTGCGTGGCCGGGTAGGCGAGGCACTCGTCCAGCACCATGGCAATGTCCGACCCGAGCCGCGCCTGGATGTCGACGGCCCGCTCCGGGGTCAGCATGTGGCGCGCGCCATCCAGATGCGACTGGAAGTCGGCGCCCTCTTCAGTCAGGGTGCAGCGGTCGGCCAGGCTGAACACCTGGAAGCCACCGCTGTCGGTCAGGATCGGACCTGACCAGCCGATGAAGCGGTGCAGGCCTCCGCGCCTGGCGATGAGTTCGTCGCCGGGCCGGAGAAAGAGGTGATACGTGTTGCCGAGGATGATCGACGCCCCCACGTCGCGCACATCCTGCTGCCGGAGCGACTTGACCGACCCCTGGGTCCCGACGGGCATGAAGGCCGGCGTGTCCACCGGTCCATGGGCCGTTTCGAGGCGCCCGAGGCGCGCGGCACCGTCTGTCTGAGCGAGTGAGAACTGGATCACGGACATGTATCTCGGGAGCGGAAGCGGGGCGAACGTTTATATTAGTAGCCGTACCGTGAAAAAACTGCGCGTAGGCGTCATCTATGGTGGCCGGTCCGGCGAACACGAAGTGTCCGTCGCCTCGGCCGCGTCCATCATCCGGCATCTCAACCGCGAGCGGTACGAGCCGATTGCCATCCGCATCGAGAAGGATGGCCGCTGGACGCTGCCCGACAAGGCGCCGACAGCCATCTCGGCCGCCGACGTGCTCGAGCAGGGTCGCCTCGCGGCCTCGCGACCGGGCCGTCCGGCACGCACCGCCCTGCTGGTCACCCACCCGGGCGAGGAATCGGTGCTCAGCATCGAGCGCCACGCGGGTGGCGACGACAGCGGCGCGTCGGTGACGGGCCTCGGACTGGACGTGATTTTCCCGGTGCTGCATGGACCCTACGGCGAGGACGGCACCGTCCAGGGCCTGCTGGAGCTGGCCGGCCTCCCCTACGTCGGCGTGGGCGTGCTGGGCTCGGCCGTGGGCATGGACAAGGCGGTCATGAAGACGATGTTCGCCGCGCACAAGCTGCCGCTGGTCAAACACGTCGTGGTGATGGCGCGCGAGTGGGCGGCGGATCGGGCCGGCGTGCTGGCCCGCGTCGAGAAGGCGCTCGGCTTCCCCGTCTTCGTGAAGCCGGCCAACCTCGGCTCCAGCGTCGGCATCTCGAAGGCCAAGACGTCCGCGGAGCTTGAGGCGGGTATCGACCTGGCCGTGCAGTTCGACCGCAAGATCGTGATCGAGGCGGGCGTCCTGGAGGCGCGCGAAATCGAGTGCGCGGTGCTCGGCAACGACGACCCGGTGGCGTCCGTCCCCGGCGAGATTGTGCCGTCGCGCGAATTCTACGACTACGAGGCCAAGTATCTCGACAACTCGTCCGAGCTGCTCATCCCGGCTCCGCTCACCGACAAACAGGTGGCAGAGGTGCAGCGGCTGGCGATTGCGGCGTTCCGGGCTGTGGATGGCGCCGGTCTCTCGCGTGTCGACTTCCTGATGGACCGCAAACGCGGCAAGCTCTACCTGAACGAGGTGAACACCCTGCCGGGCTTCACCACCATCAGCATGTATCCCAAGCTCTGGGCCGCAAGCGGCCTCCCCTACGCCGACCTGCTCGACCGGCTCATCGCGCTGGCCATCGAGCGCCACGCCGAGAAGCAGAAGCTTCGCACCAGCATCACATGAGCGCCCGGCACCGGCTGTCCGCGCTCACGCTGACGGCCGCACTCGGCCTCGCACTGGTTCCCGTCGAGGCCGCACCGGCGCCGGTCCGCGGCTTCACGGCCGCCCCGCGCGTGCTGAAGCTCTACGACACCATCCTCGACGGACAGTTCACGGAGGTCCCACGCCTCCTGCGCGACACCTGCGCCACCACGGCGCCGCCGGCGGGCGCGCCGGTCTCGGCCGCCGTGGCTCCGCCAGAAGCCTGCCAGGTCCTCGAGGCCATCGCCCTCTGGTGGCAGATCCAGATCGATCCGTTCAGCCGGCGGCTCGACTCGGCCTTCACCGCCAAGGTCGATGCCGCCATCGCGGCGGCGGACGCCTGGGCCGCCCGCGAGCCGCAGCGAGCCGAAGCCTGGTTCTATGCCGGCGGCGCCTACGGTGCCCGCGTGCAGTGGCGCGTGCTGCGTGGTGAACGCATTGCCGCGGCCCGAGACGGCAAGCGCATCAAGGACGCGCTGGAACATGCGCTCGCCATCGACCCGGGCCTGCAGGACGCGTGGTTCGGCATCGGGCTGTACCACTACTACGCCGACATTGCCCCGACGGCCGCCAAGATGCTCCGGTGGCTGCTGCTGCTTCCGGGCGGCGACCGCGTGCAGGGCATGAAGGAGATGTTGAAGGCACGCGACGCGGGCACGCTGGTTCGCAGCGAGGTCGACTACCAGCTCCACATCCTGTACCTCTGGTACGAGAAGCGTCCCGACCGCGCCATCGAACTCCTTCGCGACCTGCAGAAGCGTCACCCGGCCAATCCGCACTTCCCGCAGCTCATCGCTGAAATCCAGGACCACTACCAGCACGATGTCACCGGGAGCCTGCGTTCCTGGCGAGCGCTCTACGACGCCGCCCGAGGCACCACGCTGAACCAGGCGCCCCTGGCGCTGACGGTGTCGCGCCTCGGCCTGGCCCTGCAACTGGATCGCCTCGCGGAATCAGACCAGGCCATCGAACACCTGCGGGCCGTGCTGGCCTCGAAGCCCTCCGCACCCTCTGGCGCCATGGCGCAGGCAGGGCTGCAGCTGGGCCAGGCGCTCGATCGGATGGGGCAGCGGAACGAGGCCATCGCCGCGTATCGCACCGCGCTGGCGGCGGTGCCGTCGGATGATCCGTATCGCCTGACGCCTCGCCTGAAGGCCGGCCTCGATCGCGCACCCGATGCCCGTGTTGCGGAGGCGTACCGACTGTCGGTGGACGGTCTTCGCGCGCTGGAGCGCGGCGACCTGCCAGGTGCATCACGCGCCCTCACGCGTGCCTCCTCACTCGATCCGGACAACATCGTCGCGCGCTATCGCCTCGCGCGCCTGCGTCTGGCCGAGAAGCGCGACGGTGATGCGCTCTCACTGCTCGACACCATCGCTCGCACGCCGAACACCGCGGCACCCGCCACGCTCGCCGCCGCATGTTTCGATGCGGCGCGTCTGCACGAGGCTCGCGGCTCGCGCAGCCGCGCTGTCGAGCTGTACCGTCAGGTGCAGCGGATCTTCGGCGCCGACGCACAGACCGTTGGCGATGCGAAACGCGCGCTCGCGCGTCTCGAGACGGCACGCTAGTTCCCCCGCGCTGACACGCACGCTCGTCAACTTGACAGACCACGCCACGCTAGGCGTGGCCTGATCGATCAAGTTTTTGACAACAGCTGAGCTTTTGTGCTTGACAGGATCTTTTTCTCACCCATAATCTACATCTGGTATGAGGGTGGAAGGCTCAGCCCACCCGTAGTGAGGATCCGGTTGGATCCCCACGGGCTGAAACCCGACCTCCCCAGGGAGAGCACGATGGCAAAGAAGGCTGCCAAGAGCACGAAGAAAAAGGCCGCGAAGAAGCGGTAGTGACTCGCCCGACCTGGGGTGCTCGTGAAGGGCACCCCTTTTTGTTAGCCGTCAACAGTCAGTCTGCTCTCCCGCTCGGGGGAGAGTTCGCCAAACGCCGGATCGTGTCGACGACACCAGACGCACCGTTGCCCGAGGGCGCCGTGAAGTCACGACACCATCCAGCCATCCAGGCTCACGAAAGGGGGGAATGACATGGCCAAGAAAGCAGCCGTTAAGAAGGCGGTGAAGAAGGTCGCCAAGAAGGCGGTCAAGAAGGTTGCCGCGAAGAAGGCAGTGAAGAAGGCGGCGAAGAAGCGGTAACACCGCTTCACCGGCTTGGAGGGGGCGGTAATATTCGCCCCCTTTTTTCTTGTACGCCGCTCGTCAGCGCGGCGTGGTCACGTCAGGGTTCAAGCACGCCATCGCGGATGGTCACGCGGCGAATCACATCACCCTGTCTCACCTGATCCACCACCTCCATGCCGGCCACCACGTGGCCGAACACCGTGTACCGCCCATCGAGGTGCGGCTGCGGCGAGTGGGTGATGAAGAACTGGCTTCCGCCGGTCTCGCGCCAGTCGAGGGCCATGCCAACCGTTCCGCGCAGATAGGGACGTTCGTTGATTTCATCCCGGAGCGTGTAGCCTGGCCCGCCCTCGCCATCTCCGCGCGGATCGCCTGCCTGCATCACGAAGTCGGACACCACGCGGTGCACCAGCAGCCCGTTGTAGAACCCGCGCCGCGCCAGCGCCATGAAGCTGGCCACCGTCTGAGGCGCATCCAGCACGGTGAGCTCGATCTCAATCGTGCCGCGCGCCGTCTCGATGAAGGCGTGCGGCGAGAACGGCGGCGCCAGCAGCCACTTCCACTCGGCATCGGACACCGCCCGGCCTGAGGGCGCCGGCCGCATGGCCACGTCCACGCCGTCGGTCACGCCGGCACCGTGCAGGAGCTCGGCCGCGCGCACCCGCACCGCCCAGTCGCGATCCGTCAGCGCGGCCTGGAGGAGCGGTCGCGCCGCGGCCGGATCAATCGCGGCAAGCGCTCCCAGCGCGGCCGCGCGTGGCCCGTAGGCCGGCTCATCCTTCCAGCGCCGCACCGCCTCCACCAGCCGTGGCACGGCCGTGGTCACTTTCAGCGTGCC
>JAKFYA010000347.1 GCA_021731095.1 Acidobacteriota bacterium
GTGGCGGCCGCGGACATGCATTTCCCCGAAGTCGGACAGCGCCTGCACACCGTCGTAATAGGCGCCATAGGCCCATCGTTGCGACGCCGGCGAGAACCGGGCCAGCCCGAGGGCGAACGCGATGGTTGACGGACGCCCATCCGCGGCAATCACCAGTGGCGCGCGCACCACCTCGGACCGCTCGCCTGAGCTCAGGCGCAGGCCCACCACCCGTCCTCCGTCGACCAGCGGATGCTGCACGCGACGACGCTCGTCAATGACCGCTCCGGCGCGGGCGGCAGCGTTCAGCAGTATCTGATCAAACACACGTCGACTAAGTGCCAGCCCCGAGTACGGCGCTTCGTACGGTCCGCGCACGACCGCCCCTCCGGGGCCGGTGACCTGCATGCCCCTGGTGACGAACCCGTGGGCCCGCACGTCTGCACCGAGACCGAGACGGTCGAGCAGGGCCAGCGCGCCCGGATTAATCGTGTCACCGCACAGCTTGTCGCGGGGAAAACGGGCACGGTCGACCACCCGCACGCGCACGCCAGCTCTGGCGAGCACAAGGGCAGCTAGGCTTCCCGCAGGCCCGGCCCCGGCGATGAGCACGTCCATCGTCAGGCGCGTCCCAGCACGAGGGCACTGTTCTTGGAACCGAATCCAAGGCAATTGCAGAGTGCGGCTTCGATGTGAGCCTCGCGCGCCGTGTTGGGAATGAAGTCCATGTCACAGGCAGGGTCGGCGTCGGTCAGATTGATCGTGGGCGGCAGGAGCCCGGTGCGGAACGCCATGGCGGTTGCCACGACACCAGCGGCGCCGCTCGCACCCTGCGGATGACCAATCATCGACTTGACCGACGACCCGGGCACACGGTCGGCATGGGCGCCAAATACCCGCCGCACCGACCGCGATTCAATGGCGTCATTCAACTGGGTCGAGGTGCCGTGGTAATTCACGTAGCCGATGGACTCGCGCGCCCGGCCGGCCCGTGTCAGGGCGAGGTCGATGCAACGGACAATCTCACGACCGTCCGGGTCCATCTGCACGCGGTGGTAGGCATCGCAGGTGGAGCCATAGCCCTCAAGCACCGCGTAGGGCCGCACACCGCGAGCCCGTGCGCGGTCTTCGCGTTCCAGCACCACCATCCACGCGCCTTCGCCCAGCACGAAGCCGTCTCGTCCCCGGTCGAAGGGCCGCGACGCCACGGCCGGGCGGTCGTTGTAGTGCGTCGACACAGCGCGCATGCGCGAGAACCCGAGCATCATGCCGGGGAGCACGCAGCCATCCGTCCCCCCACTCAG
Organism: Acidobacteriota bacterium; assembly: GCA_021731095.1. Lineage (GTDB taxonomy): Bacteria > Acidobacteriota > Vicinamibacteria > Vicinamibacterales > UBA2999 > JAKFYA01. The sequence continues at coordinate 1,284 of JAKFYA010000347.1, forward strand.
CATCACATCTGCCTCGCCGGCACGGATGAGGGCGGCCGCGTAGCCCATGGCATCTGTGGAACTGGTGCAGCCACACGAGAGCACGTGACTGGGTCCGCGCAGGCCGAGCGAGATGGAGACCTCGCTCGACACCATGCCGCAGATCCCGGTGGCAATGGCGTACGGGGTCACATGCTTGCCACCATGGAGAAAAAAGTCCTCGTACTGCCGCTCGCCGACATCAATGCCCCCGCCACCGCTGCCAATCACGACACCGGCGCCCGGCTCTCCTGCCCGCAGCCCGGCATCGCGCCACGCCTCACGACCCGCCACGACGCCGAACAGCGCCGCGCGTGAGTAGCGCCGGGGATCGGCACGCTGCTCAAGGTTCTCATCGCCATCGAGAGCCGGCGCATCCTCGATTGTGACGGGTGGCACCCAGGCGGCCACCTGACAGGGATAGGCCGAGACGTCAAACTGCGTCACCGCCTTTGTTCCGCTGATGCCACGGCCAATGGCCTGCCAGTACCGATCGCGACCGACGCCAAAGGTCGACACGACTCCGAGACCGGAGATCACGACGCGAGGCGAGGGACCTGATGGCATGGGGGCCTATAATACCCGCCCACATGTCTGGACTCCTGTCCCATCGGGCCGGCCGCCTGTTCAGCCTGGCCGGCGCCCTCCTGTTCGGCGTGGCGCTCGCAATCTGCGGGTGGCGCTGGAGCGGGGCGATGGGCGCTCCGTCAGCTGGTCCCCTGCTGCGACCCGTTCTCCTGAACCTCGCGCTGTTCACGCTCTTCGCCGGCCATCACAGCCTCTTCGCCCGCACGCCGCTCCGCGCCGTGATGGCTCGCCGTCTCCCGCCACCGTGCGAGCGTTCGGCATTTGTCTGGGTGGCAAGCCTGCTCCTGATTGCCGTCTGCATGGCCTGGCAACCCGTGCCCGGCACCGCCTGGACGTTCTCGGCCCCGCTGGCCTGGGCCGGTCGGGCCCTGCAAGGTGTCGGCATCTGGCTCACCCTCCGGGGCGCGGGCGCCATTGATGTCTGGGAACTGGCGGGCGTCAGATCGCCGCGCGCTGGCGGTGGTCCGGTCGTCTACTCACGGAAGGGACCGTACGGGTGGGTTCGCCACCCGATCTATACCGGGTGGCTTCTGCTGACATTTGCCGAGCCGGTGATGACAGGAACCCGACTCTCGTTTGCGGTGATCTCGACCGCCTATCTTCTGGTGGGCATTCCGCTCGAGGAGCGGACACTTCGAGCGGCGGGACCCGCCTACGACGCCTATGCCCGGGCGGTTCGCTGGCGGCTGATTCCCGGGATTTACTGATCCTCGTCCTCTTCGACATCCCGCGGCAGCCCTTCGAGTTCCTCCAGAAACACGAGGGCCCGATGGGAAGGAATCTCGAACCGGCGACGGCAGGTCGGGCAGGTCACATCGTCGTCCAGCCGGACGAGGTGGTCCTTCACCTTGGCAAACATGGCGCGCGCGCGCTCGTCGGCTCCGCCGGGAATCTGCGCCTTCCGCGTACGTCGTATCCAGCGAATCTGAAAATCATTGGTGCGCCGGCACTTCGGGCACTGAAACCGTGCGGGCCGCGATTCAGGTTTCTCGGTAAAGAAGTCACGTTCGTCCACGAGGGCATCTTAGTCCGGATGGGTACCTGACAGGACTGTCAAACAGGCAGTACCTGATAGACTGGGCATCCAGGCGAACCCGCCATGGCTGAACCTATCCCCCCCACACTCCCGACGGAATTGCCGGTCCTGCCCCTTCGGCGGACGGTCGCGTTCCCGCTGACCTTGCAACCGCTGGCCGTCAATCGGCCGGTGTCAACCGAGTCGGTGAATCAGGCCCTTGCGTCGGACCGCATGGTCGTCCTGCTGATGCAGGACACCGATGTGGACGACCCCGGGCCGGACCAGCTGCGTCGTGTCGGCACCGTGGGCATCATTCGCCAGATGGCGAAGACCCCGTCCGGACTGAATATCGTCGTGGAAGGGGTTGCGCGGGTCCGGGCCGATGTCATTACCCGAACCGGCTCCACGATGCGGGCGCAGCTGACGCCAACGCCGGAAGTGGTGGAACGCACCCTTGAGGTCGACGCCCACATGCGCCGCATCCAGGACCTTGTCGACAAGGCCGTGTCCCTGTCTGCCGGTCTGTCGGAAGAGATGCGTGGCCTGGTGTCCACGATCGATGACCCGCTCCGTCTGGTCTATGTCCTGGCCACGCTGATGGACATGAAGGCGGCCGAGAAGCAGGCGCTCCTCGAAGAGAATGACCTGCTGGCCAAGCTGCTGTCCGTGTCCACCGCGCTGACTCGGGAAGTGTCTCTGCTGGAGATGAAGAGCCGCATCGAGTCGCAGGCTCAGCAGGAGATGAATGACGCCCAGCGTCAGTACTACCTGCGCCAGCAGCTCAAGGCGATCCAGCAGGAACTGGGCGAGGGTGACGGTCAGGACACCAGCGACATCAGAGAGCGCCTGACCAAAGCTCAGCTGCCCGAGGTCGTTGCCGCGCTGGCCACCCGAGAAGTGGATCGGCTGGGCCGGATGTCGCCCTCGTCACCTGAGCACCAGATGGTGCGCACCTATATCGAGTGGCTTCTGGATGTGCCCTGGTCGACCACCTCGACCGACCGGCTTGATCCGATTGAGGCCCGCCGGGTTCTGGACGAAGACCATTACGACCTCGACAAGGTCAAAGAGCGGATTGTCGAGTACCTCGCGGTCCGCAAGTTGAAGGGCGACATGAAGGGGCCGATCCTCTGCTTTGTCGGTCCTCCGGGTGTGGGCAAGACCTCCCTCGGCCAGTCCATCGCAAGGGCCATGTCACGAACGTTTGTCCGCCTCTCCCTTGGCGGCGTGCGCGACGAAGCGGAGATTCGTGGTCATAGGCGCACGTATATCGGGGCCATTCCGGGCCGCATCGTCCAGGCTCTGAAGCAGGCTGGCAGCATGAACCCGGTCTTCATGCTGGACGAGATCGACAAGATGGCGGCGGGCTACCAGGGCGATCCTGCGGCGGCGTTGCTGGAAGTGCTCGATCCGGCCCAGAACCACAGCTTCCGCGACCACTATCTGGAAACACCGGTCGACCTGTCGCACGTGCTCTTCATCGCCACGGCGAATTCGCTCAGCACCATTCACCCGGCACTGCTGGACCGGATGGAGATCATCTCGCTGAGCGGGTACACCGAAGAAGAGAAGGTGCACATTGCCACCCGGTATCTCCTGCCCCGGCAATTGGCCGAGCATGGTCTCACGGCGGCCTCGCTCGTGCTGACAGAGGCCGCACTCCGCACCGTCATCACGGAGTACACCCGGGAAGCTGGGGTCCGGAATCTGGAACGGCAACTGGGTGCCATTGCCAGAAAGGTCGCCGCGAAAGTCGCCGCGCGGCCTGCCGAGGCTCCGACAGCCGACACCGTCACGGTCGACCACGACGGAGTCGAGAGTTTCCTGGGCCAGGCCCGGTTCCGGAAGGAAGCGGCGTTCCGCACCTCCCGTCCGGGCGTAGCCACCGGCGTGGCCTGGACCGAAGCCGGTGGTGACGTTCTCTACATCGAAGCCACGCTGCTGCCTGGCGGCAACCAGAACATCATCCTGACCGGGCAACTGGGAAGCGTGATGCAGGAGTCGGCCAGGGCCGCCCTCAGCCACCTGCGGGCCAATGCCGTGGCCATGGGACTGGCCGAAGACTTTCTGGCCCATAAAGACATCCACGTCCATGTCCCGGCCGGAGCCATTCCGAAGGATGGCCCGTCAGCCGGCGTCACCATGGCCACCGCCATCCTCTCTGCCGCCCGCGGACAGGCGGTGCGACAGGACGTGGCGATGACAGGTGAAATCACGCTGAGCGGGCTGGTCCTGCCAGTCGGCGGCATCAAGGAGAAGGCGCTCGCTGCACGGCGGCAGGGCATCCGGACCTTCGTCCTGCCGGCCCTGAATGCGCCAGATCTCGTGGATTTGCCAGAAGAACTGCGCCGAGACATGACTTTTGTGCCTGTGGAGACGCTTGAACAGGCTTTAGCGGTGACGATGCCGGCCGGAATGACCGATACTACGGTCGCCCCCCTTTCGGCGGGCGGCACCCAGTAAACGGGCACGACACGCCCAGGGGCGGCAGCGCCCCCTTCGACGGAGTTCGCTTGTCTTCAGCGATCGTCTTCTATATTTCGGGACACGGGTACGGCCACGCCTCGCGCATGATCGAGGTGATTAACGCCGTCCTGGCCCAGCGACCGGAAACCCGCATCGGTGTGCGCACGTCGGCGCCCCGGTGGCTCTTTGACCTGACCGCCAAAGGGCGTATCAACTTCAGCAGTGTCGAGACCGACACCGGCGTCGTGCAGCTCGACAGCCTCACGCTGGACGAGGCCGACTCCATCCGGCGCGCCTCGTCGTTCCACGCCGACCTGGTGACGCGCGCGGCCAGCGAGACGCGCGTGCTTCGGGAGATCGACGCCGGCCTGATTGTGGGCGACATCCCACCGCTGGCGTTCTCGGTCGGCGCCTCGGCCGGCATTCCGACGATTGCCATTGGCAACTTCACCTGGGACTGGGTCTACGCCGATTACCCCCGGGTGCGACTGGCGCCGAACCTGCTGCCATCGATTCGCGGCGCGTATGCCAAGGCCTACATGGCCCTGCGGTTGCCGATGTCTGGTGGCTTCGGCAACATCGCCAACGTCAAGGACATCCCGTTCATTGCCCGCCATGCCACCAAGACCAGGGCCGAGGTGTGTGCGGCGCTGAAGATTCCAACGAACAAGCCGATCGTGCTCGTCTCCTTCGGGGGATACGGTATTCCCTCGCTCGACACCGAGACGCTCGGGAAGTCGAAGAAGTACACGATCGTCACCACGACGAACGTGCCGTTGGGCCGCCGGAAGGACACCTCCGAACGCAAGGGCGCGTTCATCAGTCTGGATGAAGAGGCCATCTACGACGCCAAGGTCCGCTACGAGGACCTGGTCGGCGCCGCCGATGCCGTGGTGACGAAGCCGGGCTACGGCATCATCGCGGAAGCCATTGCCAACGACACGGCCATCCTCTACACGTCGCGCGGACATTTCCCCGAATATGACGTGCTGGTGAAGGAGATGCCGAAGGTCACCCGCTGTGCCTTCATCAGCCACGACGAGCTGTTTGCCGGCAAGTGGGATGCCCATCTGGACAAGCTGCTGGCGCAGCCGAAGCACAAGAAGAAGCCGGATACCAATGGCGCCGAGATTGCCGCCGACATCCTCCTGAAGACCCTGGACAATCCGCCCAAGCGGGCGCGTGGTCGGGCCAAGAAGAAGGCCTAGCCGCCAGGACCGAGCGGTACAGACAACGGGCGCGTCCATTGGACGCGCCCGTTGTGTTTCTGCGTAGACCGCAAGCCGCTAGTCGCGGATGCAGGTCACCAGCGACCAGATGCGCGGAATGTTGACCTTCTCGATCGAGATGGGCTTCAGGCCGGCCTGCGCGAGAAACCCGGGCAGGTCGAGGTCTGCGGTAAAGCCGATGTGCACGGTGAGCGGGGAAATCAGCCGCTCGACCCAGGACAGGATGGGGTTCGGGCTGCGGAAGTGGTTCAGCACGATGATGCGTCCCCCCTTCTTGCAGACGCGCCGCATCTCTTTCACCACCCGAACGGGATCAGGGACCACGCTGATGAGGTAGGGAGCATAGACGATGTCGAAGCTCTCATCGGCAAAGTCCATGTTTGCCGCATCCATTTCCATCAGCCGCACGTTGGTCAGGTCTTCGCGGGCCGCGCGTTCGCGGGCTTTCGCCAGCATCGAGGTGGAAAGGTCGATGCCCGTGACGGTGCAGGTTCGAGGGTAGAGCGAGGTATTGATGCCGGTGCCGACGCCGACCTCGAGAATCCGGGTTCCGGGCGTGATCGCCATCCGCTTCAGCGCGACCAGACGACCCGGATGCAGCGTGGGCCCGAAGATCAGGTCGTAGACCGAGGAGAGCTTCTCGTACACGCGCTCGACGAAATCGTTCTCGACCACCGTCACGGACAGGGCGCGCGTCGACACATCCGTGCCGACCTTGTTGTCATCGCGCTCTAGCGGCGCCATAGAGATGCCTCCCCGTAACTCGTTCTCTGCCCGAGAGATCTGGTCCTGCAACCCGTCCGGTCGGACGGGAACGCTCGACTATAGTCTCTCGTCCCCGGGGTGGACAAGACCAAACTACCCAAGGACCCGATCGACCACTGCCACCGCGACATCAATGGCCGCCGACGGCGCCGCCACGTGAACGCCTTGAACCAGTCCGCGAAGCGCCCGACCGGTATCGGCGGCAATGGCTACCCCTTCAGCGGCCGCGGCGCCGCGGCCGTCTGCGGCCCGCATCCGCGCCAGCACGGAGGCTGGCACCCGAACGCCGGGCACCTCATTCGCCATGAACTCGGCGTTCAGCACGCTTTCAAAGGGCCAGAGGCCAACCAGCACCGGAACCCGAAAGGCGGCAATGGCTTTCATGAAACGCTCCATCGTCTCGACGTCGAACACCGGCTTCGTGATGGCAAACTCTGCCCCAGCCTCCACCTTGAACGCAAAACGGCGCACTTCGGCTTCGAGGTTCTCGGCACCGGGATTCACCATCACACCGACATGAAAGCCCGTCGGCTGCCCGATGCCCTGCCCGCCGATGTCATGCCCCCGGTTGAGCGCCGCCACCACATGCGTCAATCCGATGGAATCCACGTCGAACACTGCCGTGGCGTCCGGGTAGTCGCCGACACTTCTGGCATCGCCAGTCACGAGCTGGACGTTCCGGATGCCCATCGCGTGCGCGCCCAGCAGATCCGACTGCATGCCCAGCAGATTGCGATCGCGGCAGGAATACTGCAGCACGGCTTCGACGCCGGCCTCGCGCTGCAACAGCACGGCCAGCGACAGCGGGCTCATGCGGGCGCCACGCGGGCCGTCCGGGACACTCACGACATCGACCCCGTGCTGCTTCAGGGCCTGAGCCTGCGCAATGGCATCGACGGCCAGGTGCCCCTTGGGCGGCACGATCGAGACGACGGTTGCAAACCGGCCCTCGCTGAGGGCATGGGCCAGACTCGACTTGTCGGCCGTTGGAACAGGAACGGCCTGCGCTTCCGCGTGGGACACGGTCACAACCGGCACCTGTCGACGGACCGGACGCACCTGCCCTGACGCGGAGGCGTGTACGGCCTCGGCCATCTCGGCAATGTGCTGGGGTGTGGTGCCACAACATCCGCCCACCAGTCGAACCCCGAGCGCGATGAACCGCTTGGCGTATGACGCCATGTACTCCGGCGACGACAGGTAGATGTTCCGACCCTCGATGTCGCGAGGCTTTCCGGCGTTTGGCTGGGCGGACAGGCGAGCCCGGGTCGCCGCGGCCATGCGCTGGATGGTTTCCAGCATGGGCGCCGGTCCGATGCTGCAGTTGACCCCAATCACGTCGGCGCCCCGTCGTTCCAGCTCAGGGGCAAACTCTTCCGGGGGCGTACCATCCAGGGTATTGCCGTCGTCCTCGATGGTCATCTGCGCCACGATCGGCAAGGGACAGATGGACCGGATGGCCGCAATGGCGGCGCCCACTTCGTGGAGATCGCGGAAGGTTTCGAGAATGAACAGGTCGACGCCACCATCGACCAGCGCCTGCGCCTGCTCGCGGAAATAGGTTTCGGCTTCGTCGATGCCCGTCTTGCCCCAGGGCTCGATGCGGATGCCGAGGGGACCCATTGCACCCGCCACGAACGCCCGGTTGCCGGCCGCCGTCCTGGCCAGACGGGCGCCTTCCGCATTGATGTCGCGCAGACGGTCAGCCAGGCCAAACGCGCGCAGCTTCACGCGATTGGCACCAAAGGTGTTGGTTTCCAGCACGTCCGCACCGGCGCGCACGTAGTCCTGATGGACGGAGGTAACGGTGGCGGGTTCGGTGAGGTTCAGCGCGTCAAAGCAGCGGTTGATGAAGACGCCGCGGGCATAGAGCATGGTGCCCATGGCGCCGTCACAGACGAGCACCCGCTGATCGATGGCGTCGAGAAAACCCGGCACTTACGACGGGGAACCCACGGCCTTTGCCGTGCCGGCCGGCGGCGCCACCAGAAGGTCCGTCTTGTCCCAGACGAAGTTGTTCTTGCTGTAGACCGCCAGCTCGTAGTCCTTGCCCATGAAGATGGCCGACACCGGGCAGGCTTCCTCACAGTAGCCGCAGAAGATGCAGCGGGTCTTGTGAATCTGATAGATCTTGGCGTAGCGCGGTCCCGCCTGCACGGTGCCGTCATTCTCGGCCGGCTCCAGGTAGATGGCGTCCGCGGGACAGGCGACCGAACAGAGACCGCAGGCGACGCACTTCTCGAGCCCGTTCTCGTCGCGCATCAGTACCTGCTTGCCGCGGTAC
>JAKFYA010000047.1 GCA_021731095.1 Acidobacteriota bacterium
TTCGCGGTCGGGGCATGCCGGACGTCAGCGGCAAGGGCAAGGGCGACCTGCTCGTGACGATGAATGTCACCATTCCCTCGAAGCTGACGCGTGAGCAGAAGAAGCTCATCGAGCAGTTGGCCGCCACCCTTCCCGAGCACGACTCGAGCCCCACGCCACAGGGCGAGCACGCCGGGCGGGGTCTGTTCGATCGCGTGCGTGACATCTTCAGCTAGGCCTGCGATGAAAACCTGGCCCGCCCTGACCTTCCGCACGTCCGGTGACGAGCAGTGCAGCCTTGACGGATTGCCCCTGGACGAGGCCCTCCAGGTCGCACTCATGGATGAGGCCGTGACCGCCATGACCGAACTGTCCCCAGGGGTGTGGCAGGTGTTCTTTGCGGATGCGGCCGCCCGCGACCGCGCCAGCGCCGGGCTTCCTGCCGAATTCGGCGAGGCCGGCGTGGAGGTATCCGCCGATGATGTGCCCGACGAGGACTGGGCGGGCCGCTCGCAGGCCAGCCTCAAGGCCGTTCGCGTTGGAGGCATCACCGTGGCTCCGCCCTGGGATGTGCCACAGGACAACGCCCTGACGCTGATCATCCAGCCGTCCATGGGCTTTGGCACCGGGCACCATGCCACGACGCGTCTCTGTCTGGCGGCGCTGCAGCGGTTGGACCTTCAGGGCGTCGACGTGCTGGATGTCGGCACCGGGTCCGGTGTGCTCGCCATTGCGGCGGCCCGCCTGGGCGCCAGCCGCGTGCTGGCCATTGACGATGACCCCGACGCCATGGAGGCAGCCCGCGAGAACGTCGAGCTGAACCCGGGGGCCGACGTCACGCTTGGTACCCTCGACCTGCGACAGGCGCATCTCCGCCCCGTGGACCTCGTGCTGGCCAATCTCACAGGCGGGCTCCTGGTCGCGGCAGCCGCGACCCTGTTGGGCATGAGCCGGAACCGGCTGATTCTGAGCGGTTTTCTCCTGACCGAAGCGCCCGACGTGCGAGCGGCCTTTGCCGAACGGACCATCGAGCACGAGGGCCAGGAAGATGAGTGGGGCTGCCTCACCCTGGCCGCCCGCCACCCCTGAGTCCCTAATCGTTCCGTCCGAAGGCTCTTCATCTCCGTTTCAGGAAACGGCGATAGAGTGGCGGCATGCTTGCGCTCACCCTGCTGGCCCTCCAGCTTGCTACCCCGCCGGCGGCGACTGTCACTCCTCCGCCGCTCACCCTTGCGGAAGCCATGGCGCGCGCCAGAACCAGCGCCCCTGACCTTGGCCGGGCCGTCGCGCTGGCCGATGGCGCGGAGGCCGCAGCACAACAGGCCGGGCGGCTCCGCAATCCGCAATTCAACCTGCAGGTCGAAAATCTCGGCCCCAATCACTCCGTCTCGAGCGGCGTCCCCCGGGACATCTTCGCACTGGCCACTCAGCCCTTCGAGGCGCCTGGCGTTCGGGCCTCGCGCCGCCTGGTGGCAGACGGCGACCGAACCACTGCGGCGCTCGACGTGGCTCGCCTCCAGCGTCAGGCCGCCCTCGACGCCATGCGCGCCTATCTGAACGCCCTGCGCTCGCGCGACGGCGTCGACGCGCTGCTGGCGGCACGCGCCGGCTTCGACACCCTTATCCAGACCATCACCGCCAGGGTGACCGAAGGCGTGGCCGCTGAGGCCGACCGTCTCCGGTTTCTCGCAGAAGCTGCGCGCCTCGACGGAGAAATTGCCCGCGGCCGTCTGGAACTGGCGCGGCATCTGGCCCATCTCGCCATCGTGCTGGGCCTCCCGACCGCGCCCCACCCCACGCAACTGGTGGCACCCGGGGCGCCGGACGTGAGCATGTTGCCACGCGCCGAGACGCTGCCGTCGGCCATCGACACCCTGCCGGACGTGCGCCTGGCCGTCGCCCGGCGCCAGCGTATGGAACAGGCCGGCAGCCTGGAACGCCTGAAGCAGCGCCCCGAGGCCGCTGTCACAGCGGGCTACAAGCGGACCACCGGCTTCCACAGCGCGGTGGCTGGGGTGACGGTGTCGGTGCCGCTGTTCGACCGGAATGCCGAAGCTCTCGCAAGAGCGACGGGTGACACGGTGGCTGCCGAGCGTGACCTGGCGTCCACGCGCCTCCGTTCGCTCGCCGAGGCCAGGGCGCTGCTCGACGGGGCCGGCGCCCTGGTGGCCCACTCGGCCCGCATGACCCGTGAGCTGCTGATTCCCGCCGAGGGCGTCCGCAATGCGGCACGCGCCCTCTTCCGGGAAGGCAGCACCGATGTGCTCAAGCTGGTTGATGCGGAGCGCATCTACACCGACGTGCAACGTGACGCACTGGCCATGCGCATTGATGCCCTGATGGCCACTATCGAGGCCCGCTTTGCCGCGGGTCAGGAGACCCTGCCGTGACCTCTCGCCACCCCGCTCTGCACCCGATGGCGGCTTCCGTGCTGGCCAGTGCGCTCGTCGCTGGCGCCTGCACCTCCGCACCGGCGCCGACGGCGGCGCCCGCGGCCACCTCGACGTCAGCTGCACCGCCGTCCTCCACGTCTGCGCCCCCCCCGGATACGGTCACCCTGTCCGAGGCTGCCCGTGCACAGGCCGGCATCACCATTGTGGCTGCCGCACAGGTTGAACGCGCCGACGCGACGGAGGCGCCCGGCCTGGTCACCACGAATGAATTGCGCACAGCCCGCGTCGGCGCGCTCGTGGAGGGCAGCGTGGTGGACATAACGGTTCAGGCTGGCCAGCATGTGGGCCGGGGTTCGCTCCTGGCCTACCTGCACAGTCACATCGTGCATGACGCCCAGGCCAACCACAGGAAAGCCCTCGCTGAAGAACGCCGCGGCACCATCGAGCTGCAGTTCGCCACGGATGCCCAGCAGCGGGCCGAACGCCTCCTCGAGCAGAAGGCGGTTGCACTCCAGGACGTGCAACGCGCGCGTGCCAACCGCGCCAACGCCGCCGAGGCGCTCGACATCGCCAAGGCTGAGGTGCAACGTTCTGTCGACGAACTGCACCACTATGGCCTCTCGACCGGCACGGCCCCGGCCTCCGGCGACAAGGACGACCTGCCGGTGCGTAGCCCAATTGCGGGGGTGGTACTCGAGCGCCTTGTGACCCAGGGCACGGCCGTGACCAGTGGCACACCCCTGTTCATCATCAGCGACCTGTCGACCGTCTGGGTCCTCGCCGAGCTGAACGAGGCCCACCTGTCGAAGGTGTCCGTGAACGGCGCGGTGTCCGTTCGGGTGCCGGCCTACCCGGGTCAGAGCTTCCCCGGGAAGGTCACTTACATTGGCGAGACCGTCAATCCAAAGAGCCGCCGCATCACCATCCGGTGTGAGGTCCCCAACCAGGGCGGACTCCTGAAGCCCGAGATGTATGCCACGGTGCTGATCGGCGAAGGCCGCGCGCGCCAGACCGTGGGGGTGCCCTCGGACGCGATCCAGCAGATTGGCGGACGCACGGTCGTCTTCGTCGTCGAGGGCCAGCGGTTCCACGTACGACCGGTGGAGGCAGGCGAGGACAGGAACGGCATCACGGAGATTCGCTCCGGCCTTGCACCCGGTGAGCGCGTGGCGGGAGCGGGTGCCTTCGTCGTCAAGTCTGAACTGCTGAAGTCCACCGAAGGCGGAGACTGACACCGTGGGTGCCATTGAACGTTTCGTTGCGCTCGCCCTGCGACAGCGGCTTTTCGTCCTGCTGTGCCTGGCTGGCCTGACCCTTGGCGGCGCTCTCGCCTTCAACGGCCTGACCACCGAGGCCTTCCCGGATCTGACGAACAATCAGGTGGTGGTGGTGGCGACGGCGCCGGGCCTTGCCGCCACGGAGGTTGAACAGCGCGTCTCCTACCCGGTCGAAACGGCGCTGATGGGCGTGCCGGGCGCCCAGGAAGTACGCTCGACCTCGAAGTTCGAACTCTCCATCGTCACGGTGGTCTTTGACGACAGCGTGCCGATCTATTTCGCCCGTCAGCTCATCAACGAGCGGTTGCTTGAAGCGCGCGACCGCCTGCCGGAAGGGGTCTCGCCCACACTCGGCCCGGTCGCGACCGCCTTCGGCGAGATCTACCAGTACCTCGTCGAGGGTGATGGCATCTCCCCCATGGATCGCAAGACGGTTCACGACTGGGACATTCGCACACGTCTGCGCTCGGTGCCTGGTGTCAGCGAGATCAACTCCTGGGGCGGCGAGACCCGCCAGTTCCAGATTGTGGTGGACCCGGCCCGCCTCGATCGCTACGGCCTCACATTGCGTCAGGTCTTTGACGCGGTCCACGCCAACAACGCCTCCTTCAGCGGCGGCTTCATCGAGCACCACGCCGAACGCTACACCGTGCGTGGACTGGGTCTGGCGACAGGTGCCACGGACCTCGGCGGCATCGTGGTCTCGGCTGGAGCGGGAGTGCCGGTCCTGGTACGAGACGTGGCCGACATCGAGATCGGCGCCATGCCCAGGCAAGGTGCCGTCACTCGCGACGGCAAGGGCGAGACCGTCACGGGCATGGTCATCATGCTCAAAGGCGAGAACGGCAAGTCCGTCGCGGAGCGCGCCAAGGCACGTCTGACGGAGATTGCCGCCACTCTACCGAAGGGGCTTTCGATCGTCCCGTTCTACGACCAGACCGAGGTCATTGATGCAACGGCCACGACCGTCCAGCGCAATCTGCTGGAGGGCTCCCTCCTGGTGGTCACGATCCTGTTCCTGTTCCTCCGCGACATCCGCGCCTCACTCATCACCGCAGCCGTCATTCCCTTCTCCCTGCTGTTCGCCTTCATCGGCATGCGGATCTTCGGGGTGTCGGCCAACCTGATGTCCATTGGCGCCATCGACTTCGGCCTGCTGGTGGACGGCGCCGTGGTGATGGTGGAAAACCTGGTCAGACGGGGGCAACAGCACGCCCACGAGCCGACCCCGGATCATCCGCACCATGCACGCATGGCGCAGTACACGGCCGCGGCCACCGAGGTGGCCCGCCCGATTCTCTTCGGCGTGCTCATCATCCTCGCCGTCGACCTGCCCATCTTCACGTTGCAGGGGCTCGAGGGCAAGATGTTCCGCCCCATGGCCATCACGGTCTGCTCGGCCATCCTCGGCTCGCTGCTGCTCTCCCTGACGACCGTGCCGGTCGTGGCGAGCTACCTCCTGAAGGTCGACAGCCACGACCACGAGGGTCGCTGGTTCGAACAGCTGCGTGCCCTGTATGGACGCCAACTGGCCAGCGCCATGCAGCACCGGGCCCGCACCATCGCCGTCGCGCTGGTCGCAGTGACCGCCGCCTTCGCGTCCTTCCCGTATCTCGGCACCGAGTTCATGCCGAAACTCGATGAGGGTTCGATTCTCATCGAGACGCGTAAGCTGCCGTCCATCTCCCTGGACGAGTCGGTGCAGATCTCAACCCGCGTGGAAATCCTCCTGAAGAGCTTTCCCGAGGTCCGTCAGGTGGTCACGAAGATTGGCCGACCCGATCTGGCCACCGAGGCCATGGGCATCTATCAGGGTGACGTCTACGTATTGCTGCATCCGCACGCCACCTGGACGACGGGCCGTACCAAAGAGCAGCTCATCGATGCCATGGCCGCGAAGCTCGCGACCCAGCCCGGCGTGACCTACAACTTCACCCAGCCGATGGCCATGCGCCTTGACGAGGTCGTGTCGGGCGTCAAGGCCGATGTGGCGGTGAAGGTCTTCGGGCCGGACATTGCGACGCTTGAACGTCTGGGTCACGACATCCAGGCGCAACTGGTGCAGGTCCAGGGTGTGGCGGATCTCCAGGTCGAGGCGCTCACCGGCGCCTCGCAGATCCAGATTGAGCTGGAGCGGGAGAAGATGGCCCGCTATGGTGTCAGCGTGGATGAGGTCCGCATGCTCATCGAGGCTGCGATCGGGGGCTCAACGGTCACAGACGTCCTGGACGGCACACGTCGGTTCCCGGTCGTCGTGCGGTTCCCGGCCAGTCTCCGCGCCAGTCTCGGCGCCATCCAGGCGCTGCCGGTCGTGGCCCCCGGCGGCGAGCGCATTCCGTTGTCGAGCGTGGCGACCATCACGCAGGTACAGGCTCCCGAGGCCGTGAGCCATGAAGGCAGCGAGCGGCGGCTGGTGGTGCAGTCCAATGTCCGCGGCCGGGATGTCGGCGGCTTTGTCGGCGATGCCCAGCAGAGGATTGCGTCCGCGGTTCCCCTCCCGACCGGCTATCACCTCGAGTGGGGTGGCCAGTTCGAAAACCAGGACCGGGCCATGAAGCGCCTCACGCTCGTGATTCCCCTCTCGCTCGCCATCATCTTCCTGCTCCTCTTCGCCACATTTGGCCGGGTCCGGCAGGCCTTGCTCATCATCCTCAATGTGCCCTTCGCCACGGTCGGCGGCATAGCCGTCCTCTGGCTCCGCGACCTGAATCTGAGCCTGTCGGCTGCCATCGGGTTCATCACCCTGTCCGGTGTGGCCGTGCTGAATGGTGTGGTCCTGGTCTCTGCCGTCAACCGCCTTCGCGAGGAGGGACAGCCGTTGCGCGACGCCATTCTCGAGGGCGCAGGCACCCGGTTGAAACCGGTCCTGATGACGGCCCTTGTGGCGGCCTTCGGCTTCATTCCAATGGCGCTGTCGACCGGCGCAGGGGCTGAGGTGCAGCGTCCGCTGGCCACCGTGGTCATCGGGGGCATCATCACCGCGACGCTGCTCACCCTCATCGTGTTGCCGACCCTGTACGAGCTGCTCGAGACGTGGGCGGCCGCGCGGGAGCAGGACTAGCCCACGATGCATATTCTGCTGGTCGAGGACGACCCGGCCATCAGCCGGTTCGTCCGACGCGGACTGCAGGAAGACCATCACGTCGTCGACCTTGCCGAAACCGGTGAGGACGCGGATGCGCTGGCCACGCTCACGCACTACGACGCCATCGTGCTGGACGTCATGCTGCCGGGCACCGACGGCATCACCCTGTGCAGCCGGCTGCGCCATCGGCGGATTGACACGCCCATCCTCATCCTGTCCGCCCGCGAGGCCCTGGGGGACCGGGTGCGGGCGCTCGATAGTGGCGCTGACGACTACCTGACCAAGCCGTTCGCGTTCGAGGAACTGCTGGCCCGGCTTCGCGCCCTGACCAGGCGAGGCCGGAGCCACCACCTCGCGGCCGAGCTGTCCTCCGGTCCCATCGCCATTCATACCGACACCCACGCCGTGGAGGTGGGGGGCCAGCCGCTGGAGCTGAGCGCCACCGAGTACCGCCTGCTGGAGTGCCTGGTGCGTCGCGCCGGCACGATCGTGTCCAGGGCCCAGCTGGCCGAGCGCGTCTGGAGCCAGGACGGCGAACCGGCGTCGAACGTCATCGACGTCTACGTCGGCCACCTCCGTCGCAAGCTCGCCGCCGCCGGGGCAGGAGCGGCCACGATTCGGACCGTTCGCGGGCTTGGATACGCCCTGAACACCAGCGGTGAGCGGACCGACGCCTGATGCCGCCCGTGTCCTTCCGCACAGCGCTCACCCTCCGCTGGACGCTGACCTTCGGCGCCATCCTCGCTCTGGCCTCCGCCGCCACCTACGTCGGCACACGTACGTTCCTGCTGGCCGATCTCGATGCCCAGCTGCAGACGCTCGCGCTCACCGAACGCGCCTCCATGAGCGACGCCGGGCTCCACATCCACGATGACGTGCAGGACACGCCATCCGGCACGGGCACGTCAACGAAGTTCGTCCAGCTCCTCCACCAGTCCGGTCAGGTGTTGCTGGCCTCGCGCGTCCTCGGACAACGGCCGCCCCTCGTCAGCCCGGCCGACTCCCGCGTGGCGGCCGGCGGCCAGACGCTGTACCGCGAGGCCCTCGTGAACCAGCATCCGGGTCGGCTGATCGTGATTCCCATGCACAAGGACGGCGTCGCGTATGCCCTGGCGGTCGGCGTGCCACTCGACGGCGTCAGCCATACCCTGCGCCGACTCGCCTGGCTGCTCACAGCCGTCGCCGGCGTCGGGTTGCTCGCCACGGGACTCCTCGGGGCCACACTCGCCACCCGCGCCCTGCGCCCCATTGCACACATCACCGAGCGCGCAGCGGCGATTGCCAGAGGACAATTCGACGCCCGTCTGGCGGCACCCGTGGTCATGGACGAGATGGGCCAGATGACCGCCCTGCTCAACGACATGCTCGACCGGCTACAGGCGGCACTCGACGCCAACCGACGCTTTGCGGCTGACGCGGCCCACGAACTGCGCAGCCCGTTGACCGCCATGCTCGGTGAAATCGATGTGACCCTGCGGCGCCCCCGGACCGAGGCACAGTACCGAGAGAGCCTGACCTTTGTGCGCGACCAGACCGAGCAGCTGGGTCTGCTGTTCGAGAATCTCCTGCTGCTCGTGCGCGCGCAGGAGGGCGAGCCCCCCACGACGCACCACATCCCGCTCGGCGAAGTACTGGCCGAAGAAGTGGCCCGCCTGTCCACGCTGGCCGCCGTCCAGGGGGTGACCCTCACCGTCGGCTCGCTGTCGGCACTGACCGTCCGCGCAGACCGCCCGCTGCTGGCGCGTGCCTTCGCGAACGTGCTGCGCAACGCCATCCGCTACAACCGTGCTGGCGGCACCGTGACGGTGTCACTCGAGACCGTCTCCGATCCAGGGACGCAGGATGGCGTGTGCGCCGAGGTGCTCGTGGCCGACACGGGCTGCGGCATTCCCGATGTCGACCACGAACGGGTGTTCGAACGGTTCTACCGAACCGACACCGCACGCTCCCGGCACACCGGCGGCACGGGGCTGGGGCTGCCGATCGCCCGCGAGGTACTGCGCCTGTTCGGTGGGACTATCCGGGTTCGTCACTCCAGACCCGGGCACGGAACAACGGTCGAACTGCGTCTGCCGGCACAGCGAGCCTAGAGTTCGCCCCAGACGGTCAGGAGCGCACTCAGGGCCACCAGCGGCGCCGCATCCGCCCTCAGCGTACGGCCGCCCAACCGGACCATGCGGCACCCGCCAGCCGACGCGAGTTCCTCTGGCGTCCAGCCGCCCTCGGGACCCACGACCACGACCACACGCTCGGGCGCCGCTCCACGCAGCTCCGACGTGCCCACCACCTCCGGCGCGGCTGCCGTCGGTTCCACCAGCATCAGGACAGGCGTGTGTGGAGACCGTCCGGCCAGGAAGGTCTCGAAGGTGACCGGCTCAGCGATGTCGGGAACGACGGCTCGACCGCATTGCTTGGCGGACGAGACAGCAATCCGCGCCCACCGCTCGCGTCGGTGCCCATTGCGCAGGGCACCCATCGAGACCTCCGCGCGGGAGGTGACCAGCGGGACGATCGTGGAGACCCCCAGCATCACGGCGTCGCGCACCACCTCGTCCATGCCGTCGCCCTTCAGCACGGCCTGGGCCAGTGTCAGGTGCACCCGCGTCTCGGGCGCGGGCGGGGCGACAGCCGAGGCCAGGTGCACCACGACCGCACTGCCGCGCACCGTGGCGACGACCGCGTCAAACTCGCGCCCGGCGCCGTCGAACACCCGGACCGCCTGCCCCTCGCGAACGCGCAGCACGCGCGCGGCATGCCGCGCCTCGTCGTCGGGCAGGTCGACATCGCGCCCCGCCTCCCGAGCAGCCGGCACATGGAACCGTGGCATCACGCGAAAAGTATGCCCCACCGAGCAGCTATACTCGGACGATGTTTTTTCGGGGCCAG
>JAKFYA010000372.1 GCA_021731095.1 Acidobacteriota bacterium
CAGCCTGCCGGTTGAGCACGGGGAGTGCTCCCGGCAGGCCGATACACACGGGACAGACCTGAGAATTCGGTGGCGCCCCAAATGCCGTGCTGCACCCGCAGAAAATCTTGGTGCGCGTCAGCAGATGGGCATGAATCTCAAGCCCGATGACAGCTTCGAAGTCCACCTAGGCCTTCGGGCCGGCGTCCTTCACCGCCGGGGCCACATCGGCCTCGAAGGTCGTGAAGTTCTGGGCGAACATCCCGGCCAGCTTCCTGGCCTGGTCGTCGTAGGCGTTCGGATCCGGCCAGGTGGAACGTGGGTCGAGCACGGAGTCCGGCACGCCCGGGCAGGTCGTCGGCACATCAACGTTGAAAATCGGGTGGCGCTGATACGCCACCGTGTCGAGCTGCCCGCTGAGCGCGGCCGTGATCATCGCGCGCGTATAGGCGATCTTCATGCGCGAACCCACGCCATACCGGCCGCCCGTCCAGCCGGTATTGACCAGCCACACGCGCGCGCCGTGCCGGGCGATCTTCTCGCTCAGCATCTTGGCGTAGACATTCGGATTCAACGGCAGGAACGGACCGCCGAAGCAGGTGCTGAAGGTGGCCTTCGGCTCGGTCACGCCCTTCTCGGTCCCGGCCACTCGCGCCGTATAGCCGGAAAGGAAGTGATAGGCCGCAGCATCCGGGCTCAACCGTGCAATGGGCGGCAGCACCCCGTAGGCATCTGCCGTCAGCATCACGACGTTGGTCGGATGGCCGGCCTTGCCCTCGGGCACGGCATTGTCGATGAACGCAATCGGATAGGACCCGCGGGTGTTCTCCGTGTAGCGGTCCGAATCCAGATCCAGCGCCCGGGTGTCCGGGTCCGTGACCACGTTCTCGAGAATGGAACCGAAGCGCCGAGTGGTGCCATAGATCTGCGGTTCGGCTTCAGCCGACAGCTTGATGACCTTGGCGTAGCAGCCGCCTTCGAAGTTGAAGACGCCCGTGTCGCTCCAGCCGTGTTCGTCATCGCCGATCAGCCGGCGGTTCGGATCACTCGACAGGGTCGTCTTGCCCGTACCGGACAGCCCGAAGAAGAGCGCGGTATCGCCGTCCATGCCGACATTGGCCGAACAGTGCATCGGCAGCACACCCTGGAGCGGCAGCAGGTAGTTCAGCACGGTGAAGATCGACTTCTTGATCTCACCGGCATAGCTGGTGCCCCCGATCAGCACGAGGCGCTTGGTGAAGTTCACCAGAATGAAGACGTCGGACCTGGTACCGTGTCGGGCCGGGTCGGCCTTGAAGCTCGGCACATCCACGACGGTGAACGACGGCTCGTGCGACGCCTGCCTGGCCGCGTCCGTCTCCGGGATGAACATGTTGCGGGCAAAGAGGTTGTGCCACGCGAACTCGGTCACGACGCGAATCGGCAGCCGATACGCGTGGTCCGCACCAGCCCAGGCGTCCAGCACATAGAGATTCCGGCTCTCGATGTGCGCCAGCAGGTCGTGGTGCAAAGCGTCGAAGTGGGCCGGGGTGATGCCGCGATTGACGTTGCCCCAGTGGATGTTCGCTTCACAGGTGGCGTCGCGGACAAAGAACTTGTCGTTGGGGGACCGCCCGGTGTGCTGTCCGGTCAGGGCAACCAGAGGGCCTTCGGCTGCGAGGGAACCCTCACCGAGCCGGATGGCGTGCTCGTACAGCGCCGCCGTGCTGAGATTCCAGTGCACCTGTCCCGACCGCACAATCCCAAGCGCGTCGAGTCCGCGCGCCCTCTTAACCTGAGTGCTCATGATGAACGTTTGCGACCTCTTCGAGACCAGCTGGCACGGCAGGGCTACGACGGTCTCTTCCTCGTAACCTACAGAAAGAATAAGGGTAATGGCCGGGTCCAAACGAAGTCAACCGAGACAGGACGAGACATCGAGCCCTGAACGGCCACGGTATAGTCATCTGACGGTAAACAGCCCGGGTCGCCGGGCGTATCAACATGAGCAGCCAGGTTCCGACATCGACGTCGCTTCCCTCCGCCGCACCTGCCTTCGAGGCAGGCGGTGTGCTTCGCTCGCCCGTGTCCCTGGCCGCCACGACCGTCAGGCGGCTCCTGGCAGAGGGCGACCGCGAGGAGGCCCGTGAGCGGTTCGCCGACCTCGTGGATCTGTTGCAGCGACGGGCCCTGCGCGTGGCCTATCAGTATTTGCGTGATCCGCATGACGCGGACGAAGCCGTGCAGGAGGCCTTTCTGAAGGTGTTCCTCCACATGCCGTCATACCGGGAGGAATATCCGTTCGAGGTCTGGTTCATGCGGATACTCATCAATGGCTGCCTCGACCAGCGCAAGGCGCGGATGCGCCGGACGCGCTGGGTGCTCCCGCTGGACAGCAGCGACGGCGTTGAGACACGGACGGCGGCACCCGGCCGGTCGGCGGAAGAGGGACTCCTGGCGCGGGAACGCGTCGATGCCATCACCAGTGCCCTGGACCAGCTTCCGGCACGCCAGCGCGCCGTCTTCATGCTGAAGCACTTCGCCGGACAGACGACAGCCGAAGTCGGTGGCACGCTCGGCCTGAGCGAAGCCACAGTGCGGGTCCATCTGTTCAGGGCTGTCCGACGGCTGCGGGACTTGACGGCCGAGACTGCGTCATGACCCCCCGTCATCTTACGGACGACGAGCTGTCCGGCCTTGTCCTGCAGGTTGATGAGGCCCCCGAGGCCGACCGGCACCTGCGCCAGTGCCCGGCCTGCGCCCGCCGCCGGGATGCGCTGTCGTCCATGCTGGATGCACTCACGTCGGCTGCCGACCTCGAGATGGACGCCTGCTTTCCAGCGCAACGGCTGGCCGACCAGCGGGCCCTCCTGCTGCGCCGTCTCACCGATGACGGTCTGGCCGGTCGCGTGCTGGCCTTCCCGGCACCAGCGCCAGACCGTCGCGTCTTCCGTCCCAGACCGGCGATGCGCTGGATAGCCGCGGCGGCCGCGGCTGGCATGGCCATCGGCCTGGTCGTCGGCCGACTCAACCATCACCCGTCGGTGGCCAACGCCACGACCGCGCGTGTTTCGCTTGGCCAGGTCCTTCCGGATGCCGGGTTGACGCCTGCCAGGCTCGTGCTGTCCGACGATGAATTCATGGGCGAAATCGAGCTGGCGGTCGACCGTCCCTGGCACGGGCTCGAACCGATCCACGAACTGACCCCGCCCTGACCAGTGGTCGCACGCCACGACCTATAATCAGACGGTGCCGCCAACAGTCTTCCGCAAAGGCCTCGACCTCAAGCGCGAGGTCCTTCCCCTCCTGACCGAGAGTTACCACAGCGATCTGGTGGAGTCCGTCAAGGCCGACGGGTTCCAGTTTCGCGCAGGGCGACTGGTGGTCCATCTGGCGCGCGAATTCGGCTTCTGCTACGGCGTGGACCGCGCTGTCGACTACGCCTACCAGGCCCGGAAGCGCTTTCCCGATCAGCGCGTGTATCTGACTGGCGAGATCATCCACAACCCGCACGTCAACGACCAGTTGCGCAGCCAGGGCGTTGGCTTCCTGACAGACCCCGGGGAAGCCATTGCCGCCCTCACGGCGGAGGATGTCGTGATCCTGCCGGCATTCGGTGTGACCATCGAGATGCTCCTCACGCTGGAGCAGCAGGGCTGCACCCTGGTCGACACCACCTGCGGCTCGGTCCTCAATGTCTGGAAGAATGTGCGGCGCTACGCGGACGAAGGCTTCACGGCCGTCATTCACGGCAAGCACTGGCACGAGGAGACCCAGGCCACGGCCTCTCAGGCGATGCATGCCGGCTCTGGCCGCTATCTGGTCGTCTACGATCAGGCAGAGGCGGCCATCGTCTGCGAATACATCAGGACCGGCGCGGACCGGGACGGCTTCCTGGCCCGGTTCGGCGCTTCGGCGTCTCCGGGGTTCGACCCCGACCGCGACCTGCAGCGGATCGGTTGCGCGAATCAGACCACGATGCTCAGTTCCGAATCGCTCGCCATTGGCGAGATGTTTCGCCAGGCCATCATGGCGCGGTATGGCGCCGCAGAGGCGGCCACACGTTTCCTCGCGTTCGACACCATCTGCAGTGCCACGCAGGACCGTCAGGACGCGGTGGCCGAACTGCTGGAGCAGCATCCCATCGACCTCGCCGTCATCATCGGCGGCTACAACAGCAGCAACACCTGCAACCTGGCCAGAATGTGCGCGGCCAAAGTGCCCAGCTATCACATTGCCGGCCCTGATGGACTCGTGTCGCAGAGCCAGATTCGACATAAGCCGGTTGGTCAGTCCGGCGAGATTGTCACCGCGGACTGGCTACCCGCCAGCGGACCGGTGCGCATCGGACTGACCTCGGGTGCATCCACGCCGGACAATCTGGTCGGCGACGCCATCCGGCGACTGACGGCACTCACGGCATGCTGAGGTGGCGGGCGCGGTGGGCCGTCCTGGCGGCCATCACCACGCTCACCGTCGGGGCAGGACCTGCCTCACCGCGCGCCAGCACCCGCGGCGTTCCCCCGCCGGCCGCCGTGCTCGGTGCTGCGCCATGCGCCGATCAGGTGCTTGCCACATCCGAGCAGATCACGCGCTACTTCAGGGCCCTGGCCGCTGCCAGCGACCGGATCCGTCTGGTCGACATCGGCCCCACCACCGGGGGGCGTCGACAGTATCTCGCCGTCATTGGTGCTGCAGACACCCTTCACCGCCTCGAGCACTTCCAGGGTATTGCCCGGGCTCTGGCCCTGAACCGTGACGCCACAGGTGCGCCACTGACCGACGCCTCGGCCCGCCGGCTCGCCGCCGAAGGTCGCGCGGTGATCTGGCTGGACTTCGGTCTTCATTCGACTGAAGCCGCACCAACGCAGGCCGCTCCATGGCTGGCCTGGCTCCTGGTGACCGGAGAGTCGGCGGAACTCCGGCGCATCCGTAAGCGGGCCCTGGTCGTGCTGGTCCCGGACATGAATCCGGACGGGACGACGCAGGTCGCCCAGTGGTACCGCGCCAATCAGGGGCGTCCCTGGGAAATGAGCCCGCCAACGCTCGTCCACCGTTACGCCGGGCACGACAACAATCGCGACTGGTTCCTGTTCTCGCAGCGGGAAACCCGGAACGTCGCCCGTCAGCTGTACGACGTGTTCCTGCCCCAGATCGTCTACGACCATCATCAGACGGCGCCGTACCCAGCCCGCATCTTTGTCCCTCCGTTTGACGAACCCGTGAACCCGCACATCCCGCCGGCCGTGCTGCAGGGCGTGGCCCACTTTGGTCAGGCCATCCGGACACGGCTGACAGCAGAGGGGAAGCGGGGCGCCATTTCCGGTGTCGGCTATGACACCTGGTGGAATGGCGGCATGCGAACCGCCCCCTACTTCCACAACATGATCGGCCTTCTCACCGAGACGGCTCACCTGTCGCCCACACCGGCCTACAACGACGCCACACGCTTCCCCGACACGTTTGCCAACGGGCGCGACACGCGCCGCGAAAGCCCGGAGTACCCGTTGCCGTATCACGGCGGCCGCTGGACCTTCCGCCAGTCCTGCGAGTACATCGTCAGCGCCTCACTGGCCGTGCTGGATGCCGGGGCGCGTGAGGCGGAGCACTGGCAGTTCGGCATGTATGCCATGGCCCGCGATGCCATACGGGCCGGCGCCGACGAGAGCTGGGTCATTCCCGCCGGACAATGGGACCCCGGCGCGGCCGCCGCGCTCGTGGACGCGCTGCACACGGGTGGCATCCGCATCGGCCGGGCCACCACCTCATTCACGGCCGGAGGCCGGCCGTACCCCGCGGGCAGCTTCGTCATTCCGGGGGCTCAACCCTTTCTGCCCGCGATTCGCGATCTGCTCGGTCCGCAGCACTATCCAGACCGCCGCGACCGTCTACGGGGGCAACCGCTCGCCCCGTACGACATCACGGGATGGACCCTCAGTCTGCAAATGGGGGTTGAGGTGCAACACGTTGCCGAAGCCGTGCACGTCGCCCAGACAGTCGTGGCGGGTCCCGTGGCCCCCGGCAGCTCGATGCCAGCGGCCGGGAAGACCCTGTTCGCACTCGACCCGCGGGCCAACGGTGCCTTCACCATCGCGAACCGCCTCCTTCAGGAAGGGGCGACGATCGCGCGCGTCCCACGCGCCCTCGAAACTGCCGCCGGGCGGTTGCCCGCCGGGGCGTTCCTGGTGCGACCAGTGGATGGCGGCGACACCCTCGCCAGTCTGGCCCACGACCTGGGCGTGTCCGTCGCCGCACTCGACTCCGTGCCACCTGGTCCGGTCGTCCCCTATCGCACCCGGCGCACCGCCGTCTACGGTGCCTGGGGCGGGAACGCCGATGAGGGCTGGACCCGCTGGGTCCTCGAGCAGCACGCCTTCCCGGTTTCAACGCTCCGCGATGGCGATATCCGGGCCGGCAACCTGCGACAGGCCTGGGACGTGATTCTCCTGCCTGCCGCCACGGCCGCCAGCATGGAGCGGGGCATCCCGGCTGGCGAATTGCCCCCCGCCTACACCGGAGGACTGGGCGCCGCCGGCGTGGGTGCCCTTCGTGCCTTCGTCCAGGCTGGAGGAATCCTGGTGGCCCTGGACGAAGCGGGCACCTTGCCCGTCGCGACCTTCGGACTTCCCGTCACTGATGCCAGGACCGGCCTCGGGCCACGCGAGCTCTACATCCCGGGCAGCCTGCTGCGCCTGACCGTCGACCCAGAGCAGCCGCTCGGCTGGGGCCTGCCGGAGCAGGTCGCGGCCTTCTTCCTGAACGGTCCGGCCTATCGCGTCTGGCCCTCCCCCACCGGCACTCCCCCCGTGAGGATTGCTGCCCGGCACGACACCGCGGGCTCGGTCCTCAGCGGTTGGGCGGTCGGCCCCGAGCGTCTCCGGAATACGGCTGCTGTTCTGGATATTCCTGTCGGGCGAGGCCATGTGATCCTGCTTGGCCTCCGGACCCAGCACCGGGGCCAGACCCTCGGTACCTTCAAGCTGCTGTTCAATGCCGTGACCACGGGCGAGGACGCCCTCCCCTGGGCAAATCTGCGGTAAACATCCCCCCTAGGCCCGACGTATAGATTACTGAGTGTTTTTGCCACCGATGCCCCGCCACTCGTCCCGCATCATCTCCCTGGCCCTCGCCTGCCTGCTGCTGGCGGGCACGGCCCAGGCGCAGCGCTTTGCCTGGTGGCGTGACGAAGGCGTGCAGCGTCGCCTTGGCCTCGCCACCGAGCAGACCAGGCGTCTGGAAGAGGTCTTCACCGGCGCCCTCCCGGATCTCAAGCGCGGCAAACGGCAACTGGATACCGCCGAGCAGGAGTTGGCACGCCTGGTCGAGGGCGCCGACGATGCGACGCTGACGCTGCAGGTCGACCGGGTGGAAGCCGCCCGCTCGGACCTCAACAGGACCCGCACCATGATGCTGCTGCGCATGCGCCGGGTCCTGTCGGGGGAGCAGCGGGCACGGCTCGATACCATTCACAAAGAGCGCCAGCCTGCCGGCAGCTCCCCTCACCGTCATTGACCACCTGCACACGCTTATGAAGACTCGCCTCCTCGCCTTCGTTACCGCCATGTCTGTCGGGGTCCCCCTGACGGCAGTCGCCCAGAACAGCGCTCGCCTGGATGCCATCGCCCGGGACGCGGCTCGCCAGTTCCAGCAGGCACGTGCCGAGGCGCAGACGCCGACGGCCGCGCCGGGGGCACCTGCCGTCCCGGTCGTGAACATGACCCTTGACGACGCCACCCAACGGGCGCTCGAGCGCAACCTTGATATTGCCGTCGAGCGTCTGAACCCCCAGACGTTCGATTTCTCGCTGGCCTCCATTAACGCGGCCTACCGACCGACGCTGACCTCGAACGTCGGTCTCCGCAGCGCGACCACGTTCAGTCGCAGCCAGACTGCCGGCGCCGCCATCCTTGAGTCGGACACCCTCCTCGGCAACGCCGGGTTCGGACAGAACCTGCGTAGAGGAGGCGGGAGCGTTTCGGTCAACTTCCTGAACAACCGCCTTGCGCAGAGCGACCAGTTCGCCCTGCGCAATCCGACACTGAGCACGAGCTTCAATGCGCTGCTGGTGCAGCCCCTGATGCGAGGGTTCCGCGTTGACGGCACCCGGACCCAGCTGGTCGTGACACGGCTCAATCAGGACATGTCCGAACTGGCGCTCCGGGGCACCATCGTGGCCACGCTCGCCAATGTCCGCAATGCCTACTGGGACCTGGTCTATGCCATCCAGGCGGTCGACGCAGCCCGACGGTCGCTGAATCTGGCCTCCAAGCTCGTCGAAGACAACCGGTCCCGCGTCGAAGTCGGCACGCTGGCCCCCATCGACATCGTGCAGGCCCAGGCCGAAGAAGCCCTGCGGCGCCAGACGCTCGTCCAGGCCGAAGCGACCAACCGCACGACCGAACTGGCGCTCAAGCGCCTGCTCGTCAACGGTACCGACGACCCCATCTGGAGTTCCACGCTCAACCCGACCGACCGCCCGTCCTTTGTCCCCGAAACGCTGGACGTCCAGGCGGCGGTACGCAAGGCCCTGGAAAACCGCACGGACCTGCTGCAGTCCCGGAAACAGGTCCAGTCCAATGAGGTCACGGTGAAGAATCTGGCCGACCAGAAGCTGCCGGCTCTGGACCTCAGCGCCAGCTATGGTGCCTCGGGCATTGGCGGTCCACAGTTCATCCGGCAGGGTCTCGGCGGCACGGTGACACAGACCATTCCGAGCGGCTTCAACGACGCCCTCGGCACCCTGGGTCGCCTCACGGCGCCGCAGTGGAACCTCTCGGTCGCCTTCAGCTATCCGATCGGCAACAACCAGGCGCAGGCCAATCATGCCCGTGCCCTGGTGCAGACCCGGCAGACCATGGCCCAGTCCAAGCAACTGGAGCTGCAGGTGGCCACGGAAGTCACCAACGCGGCGCTGGTCGCCGAGAGCAGTCTCACCCGCTACCAGACTTCGCTCGCCTCACTCGAACTGGCCCAGAAGCGCCTGGACGCCGAGCAGAGCAAGTTCGAGGTGGGCATGTCGACCAACTTCTTCGTGGTGCAGGCCCAGCGCGATCTGGCCGACGCGCAGAATACCGAACTGAAAGCCCTGCTGGACTACCGCAAGGCGCTCGTCGACTTTCAGCGGGTGCAGGAGGCACCTGCGGGTGGCCGGACCTCCGGCGGCCTGACGTCGATCACGGGTGCTGCTGGTACCACCGCGATTACGGCCGCTGCGCGCAACGGCGTTGGAAACTGATCCGTACCCCATGAAGAAACTGCTCCTGTTCGTCGCCGTTCTCCTCCTGGCCGGTGGTGGGTACGCCTACTACACCGGAACCTTCTCGACTGCCCCAGCCGCTGGCACCACTGACGGCCGCCCGGCGGCCGGCGCTGCCGCCGCGGGACGCCCGGGCGGGCGCCCCTTTGGTCGCCCGCCGATGACCGTGGAACTCGTGTCACCGTCGCGAAGCCGGGTGGCCCAGCAGCTGACGGTGGTTGGCAATCTCATCGGGGATGCCTCCGTCTCGGTGGTGCCGAAAACGGCTGGACGGCTGGACGCCGTCTTCGTACGCCTGGGCGACCGGGTCGCTCGCGGACAGAAGATCGCCAAGATCGAGGACCGCGAAATTCT
>JAKFYA010000194.1:0-1639 GCA_021731095.1 Acidobacteriota bacterium
CCAGGTTCGGCTGGCTGCAGCCCTTGCTCGGGTGGGCCGTATTCCACGACGTGTTGCCCCCTCCCGTCCGGTCGAAGTGACCCAGCTGGGCACTGTCCCCGGTGTTGCTCGTCCAGTTCTTGCACGTGCGATCCTGACCGGCAGGAAATGCCGTGCCGTCCGGCTGCGAGCCCGTCAGGATGTCGTGCTGGTTTGGTGAGTCACCCGCACCTTTCACCGCCTCACCCTTTTCCGTCAGCACCGTGGTCCGGCTGAGGTTGTTGCCAACCCGGGCCTGCTCCAGCGTGTCGCCGTGGAGGTGCGCGACGCCGTCGGCAACCTTTGCGCCCTTGGCGTTGTGCCATGGGCCTGCGCCAATACGATCACGGGCGTTCACGGCGGCCTTGCCACCCTCGGCCTGGGTGCTGAGGTAGGCGCGCCAGGTGCGGCTGCCGCCGCCGACGGCCGTGGCGAGCGCCTGGCAGTGCTTGTCCGCGCCGTCGAGTCCGCCGAGGTTTGCCCCGTCGCCCAGACCGACACTCGTTACAAAGAAAGTCATGGGAGCTGCAGGCGCCGTCTGTGCCTGCACGCCCGTGGCGACCAGCGCCAGTCCCAATGCCATCGTTACCGTGCACGTCTTCAGCATGCGTATCGCTCCTTGGACGCCTGTGGGAGAGGGGAATCCTCCCCGCAAGCCCCCACATCCTAACGTAGATGCGGGACCGGCGGCGTCCGGCCTTGACAGGTCCTGCAGGAACGTTGCCGCCGGGGACGTACCAACCAGCGCGGACGGTGCTCGCGGGCGCGCCGCGTTGGGTGTGGCCCTCCCCGCGACCCGCAATTCGTTCTGCCAGCAGACTCCACTCGTGGTCGAAGCGGGAAGAACGTGGACTCGGGCCCAAGGCCTGCGGGCCGACGGTTCTGTAGGCCGTCGACGCCAGGAGCGGCACGCGTGTCGAATCCGTCCGCACCCGGGGGACCGCAGACCATCAACGTCTTCGGCCCCGCGGTGAAACTCTTAATTAATTAGTTGACACGATGTGGCCCGGACCGTATCGTCATGCCATGGTGGGTCGCAAGCCATCGCCGGGATTGACGGAGGCCGAGCTCCGCATCATGGATGCCCTGTGGGCGCAATCGCCGGCGACGGTTGGCGAAGTAGCCGAACGGATCCCCGAACCACGCCCCGCCTACAACAGCGTGCTGACCATCCTCCGCATCCTCGAGCGCAAGGGGTACGTCTCGCACGACAAGGACGGACGACGCTTCACCTATTCTCCGGTCGTGGACCAGGTGCAGGCGCGCGGTCACGCGCTGAAGGGATTGATCGGGCGCTTCTTCGGAGGCTCCGAAGAGATGCTGGTGATGCACCTGCTCGGGCGCGAGACCCCGGATCAGCCGGAGCTGGCCCGTCTGCGGGCGCTGCTCGACGATGCCCGCGCTCCTGAGCCTCCGCGCAGCCGGAAGCGGGCTCGCGCATGATGACCACCCTTGTCGCCTGGCTCTGGCAGGGCACGGCGCTGGCGTGTCTGCTCGCCCTCTGCCTGCGCGCACTGCCGCTGCAGGCGGCGGCCACCCGATGTGCCGTGTGTTGTCTGGCGTTGGCTGGTGTCACGCTCCTGCCGGTGATGCCATGGCTGCTGGGGTTCATGTCCGGGAC
>JAKFYA010000194.1:1649-9458 GCA_021731095.1 Acidobacteriota bacterium
GGAGGGGGCGGCCGTGGCCGTCCCGGCCGACGTCTGGTCGGGCGCATCGTCCGCGGTGCTGCGTATCCCCGAGCCCGCCCTGTGGGTTTTGCCCAGCGTGTTGTGCCTGTGGGCGGTGGTCGTGCTGGTCGGCGTCGTGCGATTGTGGCAAGGCTGGCGCCTGATGCGGGCTGTCGCCGGGCGTGCCAGAGTGCTGGAGGGTGCCCACCGGCACCGACTCGGGCAGGTCACGCGGTCGATGGGGATGCGCCCGTCGATGGTCCGGGTATCGGATGAGATCACCGGAGCCTGTGCCCTCGGCTGGCCGACACCCACCGTCCTGTTGTCGACGCGCCTGGTGGAGACGCTGGACGAGCGACGGCTCAGTCAAGTCGTGCTGCACGAGATGGCGCATCTCGTCCGGCGTGACGAGTGGACCCGGTTGGCCCAGCGCGTGGTTGCGGTCGTGGCCGGCGCACATCCGGCCGTGCGCTGGATCAGCAGGCGCCTCGACCTGGAGATGGAAGCCGCCTGCGATCAGTGGGTCGTGTCGCGCACCGGAGATGCCGTGGCGTATGGACACTGCCTGCTGGATGTGGCCGCCCTGTCCGCGTCCAGCTGCGATGATCTCCAGCTGGCACCCGGGGCCTCTGCGCGCATGCCGATGCTGCGCTCGCGCATCGAGCGTCTGGCCAGTGGTCGCCATGCCCTCGGACGCGCGTCTGGCGCTGGAGCCGGATGTGCGGCAGCCGCAGTGCTGGTGACCGGACTGGTGATGGGCGGAGTTGCGCCGGAGCTCGTGGTCTTTGAGGCGCCGGTGGAACGGCTCGTTCGCGCGGTGACCGGAGACCAGGAGAAGGCTCTCAACGTGATTCTCACTGCGCCGCCGAGCGATGTGCGGCTGCGGGTCGACCCCGTCCCGCCGCCTGGCCGCGCCACGGCAGGCCGCCGACTGAGGCCTGATTCGCATGCGGACACCAGGGCCATCGCCGGGTTGGGCGTCGAAGCCGTCGAGCTGTCAGCCGACGTCACGCGTGGAACGCAGGTGCCTGCAGTAGACTCTCTCGAGGCTGAACTCCTGACGTCCGCGCGTCTGGTCCAGCCGGTGTGGGTGGTTGAGGCCCCACAACAGACTTCCGTGTCACCCGTGTCGGGTGACACGGCCGCTATCGTGACGGCCACGTCCACACTTGCCAGGCAGACGGCCACTGGCGCGACCCGTGCGGCGCAGGCGACCGCGAGTGCCTTTTCCCGCGCCGGACGCGCGGTGGCACAGCGTTTCTAGCTGATCACCTCACCCGGGCACGACCCGCGTGCGCCCGACACGGCGTGGGCTGGCTATCGGTGTGCCCGCATGAGGCGGTGCGACCGCTTATTCGAGAGGCGTGTGCATGAGTCCGACGATTCACCTGATCAATCCCTCCGACGTGGCCTTTGGTGTCGCCGTCATTACGCCACGGTGGCTGTTTGTGCTGGCTGCGGCCACCGGAACCGAGTGGGGCGACCCGCGACTGGTCGATGAAACGTTGGAGCCTCTCGACCTGGCCTCCATTCAGGCTGGCGACGTTGTCGGCATCGGCATTCACACGGGGAACGCCTTGCGCGGGTATGCCATTGGGCGTGCGGCGCGTGAGCGAGGCGCCTGGGTCGTGTACGGCGGCTCGCACGCCACGCTCTATCCACAGGAAGCCCTGGAGCGTGGTGGTGCCCATTCGGTCGTCACGGGCGATGGCGACCTGGTGTGGGCGGGTGTGGTGCGCGACTGCCTGGCGGGGCATCCGTCGCCGCGCTATGACGGCGGCCGCGTATCCGGCGAACAGTTCGTGTCGGCGCGGTGGGACCTGCTGCCCGAGAAGCGCTACATGTGGGCGTCGGTGCAGACCGTCCGCGGGTGCCCGAAGCATTGCTCGTTCTGCTCGGTCTGGCGGACCGACGGACAGGAGCCGCGCCAGCGCACCGTTGAACGGATTGTGCAGGAGGTGGTGGAACTGCGCCGGCTCGGCTTCCGCTTCATCGCGCTGGCCGACGACAACTTCTACCCGGTGACGCAGGAAGACCTGGCCATGGCCGCGAGGCGGCACGACCAGACCCGGTATCACGAGCTGCAGGCGCTCAGGGATGAACGGTTCGAGCTGATGGAGGCGTTGGCCGAGCTGCCGTCCGACATGATGTTCTTCACCCAGATCACCATGGAGGCCGCCGAGGATCCGGCGTTCCTGAACGCCATGCGACGTGCGCGGATCCGCGGCGCCCTGGTGGGCGTGGAAGCCGTGACGCCAGAAGGGCTGAAGGACGTCTACAAGGGCTTCAATCTGGCTGGGCAGGACCTGGTGGACCGGCTCCGCGTGTTCCGCGACCACGGCGTCTACATTCTTGGCTCGTTCATCTTCGGGCTGCCGAGTGACCGTCCACACACCTTCGAGGCAACGGCGAAACTGGCCCAGGCCTCGGGGCTGACCTTCGCCCAGTTCGTGCTCCTCACGCCATTTCCCGGCACCCTGGATTTCGAGAAGTGGGCCGCCCGGCCGGAGTCGCAGGCGGTCACGGTCGATGGCATCCCCATCACGACCCACTGGCTGATTCCCCAGGCGAAGCGCCCGAAGCTCTATGCCCCCCATCCGGTGATGTCCATGGATGACATCCGTGCCAGGACGCAGGAAGTCTGGGATCAGTTCTACGGCTGGCGCTACATCTGGCAGCGCTCGGCCATCGTGCACACGCTGAAGGGACGGCTGGCCTTCGTGCTGATGTCCAAGCTCTATCGTCAGATGTACGCCAACACCGGCATCGCGACCGACAGCGCGCGCGTGGCCAGGTCCGTGAAGGCCGCCCGGATCTTTGCCATGCTGGCCAGGCAGCTCTTCATGGGGGCGCCTATGCCCAACCTGCAAGTGCCAGGGCGAGCGCGGGTGGCCCCGCGTACGACGTCGGTGCCCACGCCGGTTGACCGCATCATTCCCGTCGGCTCCATCACCACGAGCCAGTAGTCCTTCTGTGGGTCGCTGCCAGGCAGGGTGACGGTGGTGTGCGCCACCGTCACGGTCTGGCAGCAATCTTGATCCTGGTCACGTCCAGCCGTGACCAATACCTCAGCCATCTCTCGATTTGCCGGGAAAAACCCGGTTCCGTCCGTCCACGCGTCCGTTCCCGTCCGGTTCACCGGCCGAGGTGTCGCGGAACCGTCACGGGAGGGTCGGTAGATGAGCAGCGTCACATTGCTCAGCGGCGGGGGCCTGTATGGCACCGCGATCGGGGTCTCGACCACCACCGACATCTCGGGCTTTACCTCCGACCAGATTCGCGCGCTCAGCTACAAGCAGGTGGCGGCACTCACGACGGCACAGGTCGCATCCATGTCGACCGACGCGCTGCCGGGTCTGACCACCCGGCAGATGCAAGCCATCGGGACGCGGGTGAGCGCGTTCACGACCGGTCAGATTCAGGCGCTGTCGGTCGCGCAGGTGAACGCACTGGGCCGGCCACAGACGGGTGCCCTGACGAGCGCCCAGCTCAACGCGTTGACCTCCGACCAGCTCGCCGGTCTTGGCGCGGTCCAGATCTCCGCGCTCAACACCACTGAGCTGGCCGCGGCGGGCACGACGCAGCTGGCGCTGTTTTCGACCGGCCAGATTCAGGCCCTCACGACCGGCCAGATTGCGGGTCTGTCCAGCACGCAGGTGGCGGCCCTTGATACGGACCAGGTGGCCAGCCTGAAGGTGTCCCAGATCAAGGCGCTCGAGACCGCAGATCTGCAGGCGATGGGGACCACCCAGATTCAGGCCCTGTCCCGCGTGCAGGTGGCGGCCTTCACCTATGGTCAGGTGGCTGCGCTCCAGACGGCCCAGGTGGCCGCACTCGAAATTGCCGATCTGGCAGGTCTGTCCTCTGGGCAGATCGCCTTGCTGTCGAGCACCCAGATCCGTGCGCTGGATACCGACCAGATTGCCAGTCTGGCCCCGGGCCAGGTGACCGCGCTCGGGACTGCGGGCGCCGCCGCGTTGACCTCGGACCAGCTCCGTGCGCTGTCCACGACCCAGCTGGCCGGCTTCAGCAACGCCCAGATCGCGGCGCTGGACACGGCGGCCTTTGCCGCACTCGACACCAGCCAGCTCGCAGGCTTCACCCTGCGTCAGGTGGCGGCCATCGAGACCGTCGACCTCGCCAGCCTGTCGACCGACAAGATTGCCGCGCTGACCTCGGCCCAGACGGCCAGCCTCACCACCGCACAGGTGCGCGCGCTGACCGGCGCACAGGTGGCCGCGATCGAGACGGGCGACCTGGCCGCGCTCAAGCGGAACCAGTGGGACGCGCTGTCGACCGGGCAGGTACAGGCGCTCAGCACGGACCAGATCGCCAGTTTCCGGAAGGCCCAGCTCACCCTGCTGTCCACGACGGCCGTCGCGTCGCTGACCACCGAGCAGATGTCGGCGCTCAGCGCCAGTCGCCTGCAGAGCCTGACGCCCGCCCAGATCGCGGCACTCACCACCGAGCAGCTCGTGGCGCTGACCACGGACCAGGTCACCGGACTCCGCCCGGATCAGGTCGGCACCATTCCCTCAGACCGGTTCGCGGCGCTGACCACCGAGCAGGTGGCCTCGCTCACCGCGGCACAGGCCGCGCAATTGAGTACCGGCCAGCTGACAGCGCTCGACACCAGTCGGGTGGCGGCCCTGTCGACGAATGGCGTAGGTGGTCTCACCACCCGGTTGGTGCAGGCCCTGACGACGACGCAGATTCAGGCGATGGGCACCGAGCAGGTGGCCGCCCTGCGTACGGCGCAGGTGCGTGCCCTGGCCACAAATCAGATTGGCGCGCTCACCACGGGCCAGTGGCCGGCGTTGACGACCGACCAGGTACGCGCCCTCGGCACTGGTCAGGTCGCTGCCCTGACCAGCGCGCAGGTCGAGGCGGCTGGCACGGACCAGCTGCGCGCGCTCGAACCGTTCCAGGTGGCCGCGCTCACCACCGCCGCGCTGGCCGGTGTGTCGACCGAGCAGATGGGCGCGTGGACGGCGAGGCAGGTGGCCGCCATGACCACCGGTCAGCTCGTCTCGTTCGACGCGGCGCATGTCGCCGCTGTCGACACGTCTGCCGTGCGGGGCCTGACGGCCCTGCAGATGGCGGCCCTGACCACGGACCAGGCTGTCGCGCTGACGACGGACCAGATTCAGGCGTTGACGGCCAAGCAGGTCGCGGCGTTCAGCACCGCGGACCTCAACGCGCTCACCAGTGACCAGATCATCGCGTTGACCAGCGAGCAGGTGGCCGGGCTGACCACGACTCAGGTCAGTCACCTGTCGACGACACAACTCGCGTCCATTGAGACCGCGGATATCCAGGCGTTCAGGACCCTGCAGCTGCTGGCGCTCAGCACGGCACAGGTGCAGGGCCTCACCACCGACCAGGTCGCGAGCCTGCAGTCGACCCAGATGGCCGGGTTGGGCACGGCGCAACTGGCGTCGCTGACCACGGATCAGATTGACGCGCTCTCAACCAGCCAGCTGGCCGCGCTTCGTACGAACCAGGTCCGCAGTCTCACCACGGCCCAGGTGGCAGCGCTGCTCACCGACCAGGTGCGTGGCCTCACCGACACCACGCTCGCCGCGTTCTCGACCGACCAGGCGCGCAGCCTGACCACCGAGCAGGTGGCGTCGCTGTCCACGGCCCAGGTGGCTGGTCTCCGGACCGCAACCCTGGCCGCGCTGAGGACCGAGCAGGTAGGGGCCTTGACCACTGAACAGGTTGTGGCCCTGACCGCGACCGAGGTGCGTGCGCTGACGACCGAACAGCTGCTGGGCCTGTCCACCGCGCAGATTGCCGCCATCGAGCCCGCTGACGTGGCGGCCCTGACGACCACGCAGCTCGGCGCCATGGCGACCGACCAGATTGCCGCGTTCACGACGGCCCAGGTGGCAGCGCTCACCATCACCCAGGTCGTTGCGCTGGACCCGGATCAGGTGGCGGCCATGACCACGGAACAGGTCGTCGCGTTGACCACGCGCCAGGTGAAGAGTCTGACGACCGACCAGATTGCCGCGCTCTCGACGGGGCAGGTGGCTGCGCTCGACACGGCAGACCTCCGCGCCCTCGCCTCGGCGCAACTGCGAGCACTGCGCGTCGACCAGGTGCCGGCACTGACCACCGCCCAGGTGGCCAGTCTCAGGCGCACGCAGGTGGCCGTACTGGCCACCGAGCAGGTGGCCGCGTTGAGCACGTCGCAGGTGGAGGCCATTGCCACCGACGCGCTGTCCGGATTCACGACCGCCCAGCTGGCGGCCTTCGGCACCGCCCAGATTCAGGCGCTGACCACAGCGCAGATGGTGAACCTGTCCGGGACGCAGGTGTCGGCCCTGTCGCCAGAGCAGGTGCAGGCGCTGACCGCCGACCAGCTCGGCGCCATGGAGACCCGCGATGTCGCGGCCTTCACGTCGGCCCAGGTCGGCGCGTTCGGCACGGCCCAGTTGGCCGCATTCGACACCACGCAGCTGGGCGCCATCGGGACGGCGGCGGTGGCCGGCCTGACGACCAGCCAGATTGCCGCGTTCACCTCGGACCAGATCATGGCGCTGGCCGACCGTCAGTTCGCCGTGCTGAGTGCCGACCAGTTGGCCGCGTTGAGTACCGAGCAGATGGCAGCCATCGAGACGCGCGACCTCGTGGCGCTGACGGCCGCCCAGTGGGCCGGCCTCAGCACCGCCCAGGTGTCGGCGCTTGGCACCGCGCAGATTCGGGCCATCGAAACCCTCGACCTGGTGTCTCTGACGACAGCGCAGGTCGCGGCGCTCACGACCGAGCAGCTCGACGCGCTGGCCACGTCGCACTATGCCGCGCTCCGCACAGACCAGGTCGCCGCGCTCTCCACCACCCAGGTGGAGTCGCTGCAAACCGGCGCACTGCGGGCCCTGACCACGCGTCTCGTGCAGGCGTTGACCGACGCCCAGCTTGACGCGCTCACGTCGGCGCAGGTGCAGTCGCTGACCACGACGCAGGTGGCCGCCCTGTCGACCGACCAGATGCCGGGCCTCGCGGTCGGGCAGCTCAATCTGCTGACGACTGCGCAGTTCGGCGCATTGACCAGCAGCCAGATCGCCAGCCTCACCACCGGACAGGTGGCGGCGCTTGATACGGCCCAGCTTGCGGCCATGACGACCACCACGCTGGGCAGCTTCACCACCGAGCAGGTGGCGGCGCTGACCACGGACGAGGTGCAGGCGCTGACCACGACGCACGTCGCGGCCCTGTCGACCGACCAGGTGACGGCACTCACGACGGCACAGCTGGTGGCGCTGCAGAGCGCCCAGGTGGAAGCGCTGGCGTCGGAGGCCTTGCTCGCGCTGAGTGGCACCCAGCTCGGTGCGCTGACGACGGACCAGATCGGCTACCTCTCGACCAGCCAGATCAATACGCTCGGCACCGCGCAACTCCCGGCCCTGCTGACCGCCCAGCTTGCGGGTCTCACCAGCGTCCAGCTGGCGGCCCTGACCAGCACGAACCTCCAGACGCTCACGACCGGCCAGGTCGTGGCGCTGACCACGGATCAGCTCCGTGCACTGACCTCGGACCAGTACAGCGCGCTGACGACCGACCAGATTGACGCGCTGTCCGCAGCGGCCATCGCGAACCTCGAGGCCGCCGACGTGGCCGGCTTCACCACGGCCCAGATGGCCGCGCTTGGTACCGCCGAGGTGGCCGCCTTCACCACGGACGGCATTCAGGCTCTGACCACCGCTGCGGTGGCCGCGCTTGCCACCGATCAGATGGGGGCGTTGACCACCGCACAGATGGCGGCGCTGACGACCGCACAGCTCAACACCCTGACCAGCGTTCAGC
>JAKFYA010000078.1 GCA_021731095.1 Acidobacteriota bacterium
GCCTCGCGCACCTCACCGGTCGTCCGTGGCAAATGGATTCTCGACAACGTCTTGGGCACCCCCCCGCCACCGCCACCACCCAACGTCCCGGCCCTTGACGAGGCCGGTGCAGCCAAGGCGTCGACACTCCGCGCTCGCATGGAAGCCCACCGCGGCAACGCGCAGTGCGCCGGCTGCCATCGGATGATGGACCCTATTGGATTTGCGCTGGAGAACTACGACGCGGTGGGGCGCTGGCGCACCCGCGACGGCGGGGCGTCGATCGACTCGGCGGGTGTGCTGATGGACGGCAGCAGGGTCGATGGGCCAGCGTCACTGCGACGCGCCCTGACGGCGCGTCCCGACGTGTTCATCCGGACGATGACCGAAAAAATGCTGACGTACGCGCTCGGGCGTGGCGTCGGTCCGTCCGACATGCCGGCCATTCGCACGGTGACGCGAACCGCCGCACTCAACGACTACCGATTCTCGAGCCTCGTCATGGGTATCGTGCAGAGCCCACCGTTCCAGCTGCGCGCCACACCCACCGCTGAATAGAGGAGCCAGCATGTTCATCACGAAGAAGTCGCTGTCACGTCGTACCTTCCTGCGCGGAATGGGTGTCACCGTGGCACTGCCATGGCTCGACGCGATGATGCCCGCCTTGGCCACGCCGGTCACCGCCGCGGCGCTGGCACCGACCCGCTACGGCTTTCTCTACGTCCCACACGGTGTCATCCTTGACCGCTTCCTGCCCTCGACGGTGGGCGCCGACTTCGAGTTTCTGCAGATTCTGAAGCCACTCGAACCATTCAAGCGGCAACTGACACTCGTCAGCAACTTGACCGGACCGCCCGACAACGGCTCGGGGCATGTCGGCGCCGCGTCGTCATGGCTCACCGGCACCAGCGCCAAGCGCACCGAGGCTGAGGACGTCCGCGTCGGCACAACGGTCGACCAGTTGATCGCCAAGCAGGTTGGTCAGGACACGCTGTTCCCATCGCTCGAACTGGCGACGGAGGACCTGACCGGGTTGATCGGCTCGTGCGACTACGGCTTCAGTTGCACGTACCTCAACACCCTCTGCTGGTCGTCTCCGACGACGCCGCTACCGATGGAGGTCAATCCGCGCGTCGTCTTCGAACGAATGTTCGGGGACGCGACGTCGCGCGAGCGTCACCTGGCGCACATGCGCGAAGACCGCAGCATTCTCGACTCGGTCCGTCAGGACGCGACGCGGCTTTCGCAGGGGCTCGGCGCCGATGACCGACACCGCGTGAACGACTTCCTCGACAACGTGCGCGAGATCGAACGCCGACTGCAGGCGGCCGAGCGCCAGGCGCAGACCTCAGTGATTCGACAGCCGCAGACGCCGATCGGCGTGCCTGAGCTGTATGACGATCACGTCGCGCTCTTGTTCGACCTCATGGCTCTGGCATATCAGGCCGATATCACGCGGGTCTCGACGCTGATGTTCGGCCGTGAGCTGACGAATCGGACGTATCCACAGGCCGGGGTCCCAGAGCCACACCACGCCGTCTCGCATCACCAGAACAATCCAGAGATGATCGAGAAGCACGCAAAGATCAACACCTATCACATGACGCTCTTTGCCACGCTGATGGAGAAGCTGCGGCAGACGCCCGACGGCGACGGTTCTTTGCTCGACCACACGATCCTGCACTACGGAAGCGGCATGGCAAACGGCAATGTCCATTCGCACAACCCGCTCTGGATGCTCATGGCCGGCGGCGCCAATGGCCTGCCCGGCAATCGCCACATCAAGGCGGCAGACGGCACGCCACTCGGCAACCTGCTCGTCGGCATCGCCGCACGCGCTGGCATCGGTGCGCCACGCATCGGTCTCAGCAATGGCATGGTCGAGGTCTAGACCAATGCACAGGACCTCCCCAACCGACGGTCGCGTTGTCACTCTGACTCTGGTTCTGCTGGCGCTGCCCCTCGGGGCGGGCGCACAGACAGTGCAGAACCGCGCCGCTGCGGCATCGGCCGCGCCCTTGTCATCGGTCAGCGCCGATGGCACAACCCCGCTCCATCGCGCGGTCGTCGCCAACGATGTCAGCGCAGTGCAGCGTCTATTACGTTCCGGCGTCAGCCCCGAGTTGCGGACCAGGTACGGTGTGACACCGCTGTCGCTGGCGGCCTCCTATGGCTATGCCCCAATCGTGACCGCGTTGCTCGCCGCTGGCGCCGGTGCCAATGGCACGTCGAAGGAGGGCGAGCCGGTGCTGATGACGGCGGCGCGAAGCGGCAACGTCGACATCGTCAAGACTCTCCTGGCACATGGCGCCGACGTCGACGCCAGAGAACAGTGGCTCGGCCAGACCGCGCTGATGTGGGCGGCAGCCGAGAATCACGCGGCCGTGGTGAGCGCGCTGCTCGAGGCCGGGGCGCAGCCGACGGTCGCAACAACGCGCCTCGACTACTGGGAGATGCAGCCGATCGAACAGGCGACGCCCAAGGTGAATACGCCGAAAGGTGGGATGGTGGCACTGCACTACGCGGCGCGGCAAGGTGCGCTGGATGCCGTGCGGGCACTGGACGGATCGGCTCTGACGGACCTGGATCAGGCCGATCCCGACGGTGTCACGCCCCTCCTCTATGCGACGTTGAACGGACATTACGACGTCGCGGCATTACTCCTCCACCTCGGCGCCGATGTCACCCGGGCCGACCGCTATGGACGAACCGTTCTGTACGCCGCGGTCGACATGCGCACGCTCGAAGTGGAGCCGCGGCCGTCTCCCCGCACCGAGGAAGCGGTCAGCGCGCTGGCCCTGGCACAGATGGCGATCGATTTTGGTGCCGACCTCAATGCGCCGTTGAAGGGGCGCGCGCCCAGCCGCTGCTCGAACGGCTGCTACGTGCTTGGGGGCGATGGCGCGACGCCACTCTGGCGAGCCGCGCGTGAGAACGACGTCGCCGCGTTCAAGCTGCTGCTGGACGCAGGCGCCGATCCGCATGTCCGGGCGCGGGACGGCAGCACACCGCTGATGGTCGCGGCGGGACACTCCTGGCGCGACGATCACAGTCTCGGCAGCGAGGCCGAGTCGATCGAGATCATCACGATGCTGCTGAAGGCGGGCAGTGACCTGAGTGATCGCGATCGAGCCGGCGAAACAGCACTGCACTACGCCGCAGCGCGTGGCGCCGACACGGTCGTCAGCTTTCTTGTGGAGCAAGGCGCCAGGCTGGACGCGAAAGATCCGATCAACCGAACCCCGCTCGACGCCGCGATGGGAATTGCGCAGACGGTGCGCGTCGGCGGGGGCGCACCCGTCGATGCACCGGTACGGGTCAGCACGGCGAAACTGTTGACGTCGTTGATGGCCGCGCGCGGCATCGCGATTGAACCCTACGCGGCACCGCCTCCAGCGCCAGGGCCCAAACCCTAGCGGCACGGCTGCCGGGAACCCTTCATCAACGCCGGTCGCAGATGAAGGGTTCGACTCGACGAGTCAGACCGGCCCCTTGAATTCCGCAGTGCCGGCGTTCGGATCGTAGTGAGAATCGCCAGGCCTGGCGACACCACTGATCTGGACGTCGTAGCCGTCTGGATCCGTGATGTGGAAACTGACGTAATTGGGCGGGCTGCTCACGTCGCCCTGATCGAGCCGCGGCTTCAGCCCTCGGCTTTCGAGTTCTGCTTTGACCGTATCTGTATCCCAATCGGCAATCCGATAGGCGACGTGATCGATCGTCGGGACGGCTTGGGTGGGCTGACGAGGATTTCGCACCGCGAGCGATGAGTTTCCAAAGCGAAGCTGTGCCTGAGTGCCGGTATCGTGCGTGATCCGCATGCCGAACAACCCGGCGTAGAAGTCGCGCGAACGCTTGTAGTCTGCGACGCGCAGCGAGATGTGGTCGACCGACAACATCTTGAAACCCGCAGCCTCGACCGGTACTGCGCTCAGCATTGCGGCCGATGCCGCAGCTCCGCTGAGCGCGAGGCTCTTGATCAATTGACGCCGG
Organism: Acidobacteriota bacterium; assembly: GCA_021731095.1. GTDB lineage: Bacteria > Acidobacteriota > Vicinamibacteria > Vicinamibacterales > UBA2999 > JAKFYA01. The sequence goes on from JAKFYA010000078.1 coordinate 3,973, forward strand.
TCCATCCGGCCGGCTTCGAAGTCCCGCAACAATCTGGCAATGACGTGTTCCATAGGTCCCTTCTGAACGTGTAGAGGTGCAACGCTCACAGCAACATGTGTTCCTGCGGGAGACATGGAATGTCGAACGAACTCGAGAAGGGGTTGTGATCGGGCCGACAGGCGTGTCGGATTCGGACGAATCTGCCTGACACAGATGTCAGACCGGTCGGAGTGCGAATCCGAGGACGCGCTGGTGCTACGGCATGTCGATGGCGGGGGCGCTTCGATCCGTCTGGAACGACGACATCGAGTAGAGACGGATCGGACGATCGGTCTTGAAGTACTTCTTGTAGGCGGCAATCCAGTCGTCGGCGATGTCGCGCTGTGCCGTGACCAGGTCGAGCTCTCCCTGGCACACCAGCTGTGTCAGGAGCGTCTCCAACTCGTCCTTCACTTTCGCGTTCCATATCCTCGAGCCGTACCGTTCGGGCCAGAGGTTCCGAGCCTCTGGCGCACCGCCCAAGTCGGGGGTGACGAGGTAGTCCAGCTCATATTCTTGAGCCGGTACGTGTTCCATGCCGTAGCCGCGCAAGACTTCGGCACGTACCGTCGCTGGAATCGGCGACGGTTCCCACGGGATGCTTCGGCACAACTCGGCCTCTGCGAGTGGAAGTGTTGCGCCTGGCGTCAGGGACCGAATCGGCAAGACGCCGGTTTCTTCGCCCCGGACATCAGCATCGGTCGATGTCGGGTGAGACGCCGAACGCCGCGACGTGACCGCCACCGCGGCGAGGAAGGCGACGGCCAGCACGAACGCGGCAAGTGGCGCACCAGCGAGGTACGCGCGCCACTGCAGAAGCGGAGACGCCGGGCCTTGACTGCGCGCTTCCCGCAGCCGCGCTTCGAGGCGGGTCCGCGCGCGCCCGCGCAAAGCGTCCGCCATCCAGTCGTCGCCCTGACTGGTCTCGCCAAGACGCGCGCTCGCTTGAAGGAACTCCTGCATCCGGCCCCGGCACCTCGCACATGTGGCGAGGTGCGCCTGCGCGGGCGCCACGCGTTCTGGCGGCAGCTGATCGTCGAGTGCCAGCAGCAGGTCCTGGTCGGCAAGGTGCGTCGTCTGAGCCATGGCCATCACCCCTTATGCAGGTCCGAGCCTCGTCAGGGCGCGCGCCATCGACTTGGCCACCGCCCCAAGCGAGACACCGAGCGCCGCGGCAATGTCGCGATACTTGAAGCCCTCGGCGCGAAGGAGCAAGCAGCGACGGTCGCGTTCCGGCAGCGCGCCTATCACCCGCTGCCAGTGGAGACGTTGCTCCGTATCCGCCAGGCGCTCTTCGGGATTGGCCGCCGGATCGATGCGGTCATCAGCGGGAGCGGCGTCCATCCGTAGACTCCACCAGTGTCGCTGCTGACGTCGACGCTGCCTGAGCGCGAGGTTTCGCGCCACACGAAAGAGCCACCCCGGAAGGTTGCTGCGGGAACGATCCAGCTGGAGGTGACGGAACAGTGCCAGGAAGACGTCCTGTACGACGTCTTCCGATTCCTGGGCGTTGAGGCCAAGCGACGCAACGTAACGCTGCAGCGGCCTGCGGTAGTCGTCGAACAATCGGAGTACGTCCTGTTCGATGTCGGCGCTGGCGACGCGGTCGTCCGCCAGGACGGCTTCCGGCATGGGAGCGTACGTGCGTTCGGCAATGGATAGGTTGGCGGGCACACCAAGCACGTCGGGATTCTACAACGGGCCATCAGGCGAGCCGTCGGCAGGCGCGTCATCGCAAAAATACGGTGAACAGAACCCGGCCGTCGGGAATGTCTCTTTGTGGAAGCCGGCACAGCCCCGTGCCAGTACCACTAACTAGGAGTGTTCTCTTGACCCACGCGACTTGGTGCCTGCGCACGGCCGGCCTGTCGATCCTTCTCGGCTGGCTCCCCTCGTCTGCCCGCGCGCAAACGACGCCCGCGCCGCCGCAGGCCTTCGTCGAGAACGTTGACGTCATCGCGACGACACCGCTCTCCGGAGTCGAACTGACACTCGATCAAATTCCCTCGCCAGTGCAGTCCGCGACGGCCACCGACATTGATGCAAGCGCGGCACTCGACGTTGCTGACTTTCTCAATCAACGCCTGACGGCCGTTCACATCAATGAGGTGCAAGGCAACCCGTTTCAGCCAGACGTCAACTATCGCGGCTACACCGCGTCGCCGCTGCTTGGCACCCCACAAGGTCTGTCGGTCTACATGGACGGCGTCCGGATGAACCAACCGTTTGGCGAGGTGGTGAGCTGGGATCTCATCCCGCGCCTCGCGGTCTCGTCAGCGGCGCTGATGCCTGGGTCGAATCCCATCTTCGGCTTGAACACGCTCGGTGGCGCACTGTCGCTGCAAACGAAGGATGGCCGGAGCCAAAAGGGCACCACCATTCAGGCCCTGTATGGCAGCTTTCTCCGGCGCGCGCTCGAGTTCGAGCACGGCGGCGCCAACAGGACCGGCGCACTCCATTGGTACGTTGCCGGCAATCTCTTTGGTGAGGACGGCTGGCGGGACGATTCACCCTCGGACGTCCGTCAACTGTTCGGCAAGGTCGGATGGGTACGCGGCCGGACGACACTCAACCTGTCTCTGGCGCAGGCCAACAATTCCCTCACCGGCAACGGTCTCCAGGAGCAGCGACTGCTCGATGCCGACTACGCCAGCGTCTATACCAAGCCCGACGTCACGAACAATCGATCAACCTGGATGAACGCCACGATGCGCCGCGCGCATTCAGAGCACCTGACGTTCACTGGCAACGCCTACTATCGCTACATCCGGACTAACACCTTGAACGGCGACGTCAACGAAGGCTCGCTCGACCAATCCGTGTATCAACCGGGTGCGGCGGAGCGGGCCGCGTTGTCGACGGCCGGCTACGCCGACGTGCCGGCGAGCGGGGCCACTGCCGCCAACACTCCGTTTCCGTTCTTTCGATGTCTGGGCAACGTCCTCTTGAGCGATGAGCCAGGCGAGAAGTGCAACGGCCTGATCAACCGGTCCAACGCCAGGCAGCACAACGCCGGCCTGGCCGGTCAGGCGAGCCTGCAACAGAACCGCGACTCCCTGAAGAATCGGCTGACGGTCGGCGCCGGGTTCGACCGCAGTGGGGTGGGGTTTGTGCAGTCGACGGAACTGGGATACGTCAATCCCGATCGCAGCGTTACCGGCACCGGTGCCTTCGCCGACGGCGTGAGCGGAGGAGACGTTGACGGCGTGCCGTTCGACACGCGCGTGGACCTCGACGGGCAACAGCGCACCTGGAGTATCTATGCGACCGACACACTGTCGCTCAATGCGGCCTGGCACCTGACACTGTCGGGCCGCTACAACCGGACCACGCTGGAGAACCGCGATCGAATCCAGCCAGGGGGCGGGCCCGGTTCGCTCGACGGCGATCACACGTTCGCCCGACTGAACCCGGCCGCCGGCCTCACCTTCAGTCCATCCTCGTCACTCAACGTCTATGCGGGGTATAGCGAAGGGAGTCGGGCGGCGACCTCGATCGAACTCGGGTGCGCCGATCCCAACGAGCCGTGCAGATTGCCAAACGCCATGGCTGGTGATCCGCCGCTCAATCAGGTGGTGACACGAACCGTGGAGGCCGGTGTGCGAGGTGGCCTTCACGCGCGAACGCAGTGGAACGCCGGCGTCTTCTCTGCGGAGAACCGCGACGACATTCTGTTTGTCGCCTCGACCGACACCGGATTCGGCTACTTCAAGAACTTCGGTCGCACGAGCCGCCAGGGGCTGGAACTGGGGGTCAAGAGCCGGGCTGGACGCGTCACCTTCGGCGCCGGCTACAACTGGCTCTCGGCCACCTTCGAGAGCGCCGAAACGGTCAACGGCTCTGCCAACAGCACCAACGAAGAGGCGCAGGCCGGCGCGCGTGGACTCGAGGGCGCGATCGACATCGAACCGGGCAACCGCATCCCCTTCATCCCATCACACACGCTCAAGCTCTACGCCGACGTGCAGGCGACCACGGCACTCTCGATCGACGTGAATGTCGTGGGCGTCTCGAGCTCACTGGCTCGGGGCAACGAAAATGGCGCCCACGAACCAGACGGCACCTACTACCTGGGGCCTGGAGACGCGCCGGGGTACGCCGTCTTCGACGTCAGCGCGCGGTACAAGGCGACGGCGTGGCTGCAGCTCTTCGCGCAGCTCAACAACGTGCTCGACCGCAGGTACTACTCAGCCGCCCAACTAGGACCCGCCGCGTTCACCGCGGCGGGCACCTTCATCGCGCGGCCGCTTCCCGCCGTCGACGGCGAGTTCCCCGTCCAGCAGACCACGTTCTTTGCACCCGGCGCTCCGCGTGCCCTCTTTGTCGGTACCCGATTGACCTTTTGAGGCGCGAGGGAGGAGTACCTGGTCACCCCAGTCGTGACGGCCAGACCCGTACGTGGGGCATCGCCGTCGTCGTGGCCTACCCTTGCTCGAAGCCCGGGGCAGCGCAGCCTGATATTCAGGTGTGCCGAGGCCGGCCTCTCTGGGTAAAATGCACCACCGAGGTGTTATGACGCATCGATTTCATGGTGTCGCAGGCAGCATCGCTCTGATCGCCGGTCTGTGCGTGCTTGGTTCCGTGGTACGGGTTGCTGCGCAAGGGCAGACGGCCGCCAAGCCCTACAGTCCGCCGCGCACGCCGGACGGGAAACCAGATCTGCAGGGCGTGTGGGAACACAACGCCGTTACGCCGCTCGAGCGGCCCAAAGCGCTCGCCAACAAGCCGGTCCTGAGCGAACAGGAGTTGGCCAACCTCAAGCGCAACGCCGCGCGCGTGCTCGACGCAGGCGACGCGCAGTTCGGGGACGACCTGTTTGAAGCGGCGCTCGCTGAGCAGAAGGGGTCCAAGTCGTACGACCCGGCGACGGGTAACTACGACCAATCCTGGATGGTCCAGCGCTCGTGGGACAACCGCACGTCGCTCATCGTCGATCCGCCAGATGGCCGCGTGCCGCCCTTCACACCCGAGGCGCTGAAGCGCCAGAAGGCCGAGCGCGGGTCCCGCGTCATCGCCACCGCCGACTCGTGGGAGGACCGCAGCCTCAGTGAACGCTGCATCACCTACGGAGTGAACAAGCTGATTCGCGCCGGCTACAACAGCTACGTTCAGATATTCCAGACGCCCGGCTACGCCGTGGTGCAGATGGAGATGATTCACGACGCGCGCGTCATTCCGCTCGACGGCCGGCCGCACGTCTCAAAGGCCATCCGGGGGCATCTGGGCGATTCGCGCGGCCACTGGGAGGGCGACACGCTCGTGGTCGACACGACGAATTTTTCGCCAAAGAGCGAGTTTCGCGGCTCAGCGGACGGCCTGCACATCGTCGAGCGGTTCTCCCGCGTCGGCCCCAACACGCTGAAGTACGAAGTGACCTACGAGGATCCGACCACGTGGACGCGGCCA
>JAKFYA010000453.1 GCA_021731095.1 Acidobacteriota bacterium
GACGGACGCTTGGTCTGGAAGCGGATGTAGGGGCGCTGGATGTTCGAGCGCGCCAGATCGGTGGTCTGCAGCCGCTCCACTTCCTTGCGGCGCGACGTGGTCTGGCTGGCGCGCGTGCCGGCGCCGAAGCGCTGGATGAAGTCGGTGAGCTGCGCAATCTTCTTCTCGCGCTGCTCGTTCTCGGACTCGATCTTCGAGCGAATCTGCGTCTTGGCGACGACCATGTCGTCGTAGCCACCCGTGTAGGTGATGATGGTCTGGTAGTCGATGTCGGCCGTGTGCGTGCACACGCGGTTCAGGAAGTGCCGGTCGTGCGAGATGACGATGAGCGTGCCGTCATAGCGCAGCAGGAACTCTTCCAGCCAGTGAATCGAGTCGAGGTCGAGGTGGTTCGTCGGTTCGTCGAGGAGCAGCGCTTCCGGGTTGCCGAAGAGCGCCTGCGCCAGCAGCACGCGCACCTTCTGGCCACCCTGCAGTTCGCCCATCGTGCGCTCGTGCAGCTCGTCGGCGATGTCCAGGCCCTGCAGCAGGATGGCGGCGTCGCTTTCGGCCGAGTAGCCGTCTTCTTCGCCGACCACGCCTTCCAGCTCGCCCAGCCGCATGCCGTCGTCGTCAGACATGTCGGTCTTCTCGTAGAGCCGGTCGCGTTCCTGCAGCGCGTCCCACAGGCGCTTGTTGCCCATGATCACCGTGTCGATCACCCGGAAGGCGTCGAAGGCGAACTGGTCCTGTCGGAGGACGCCCAGCTTGCGCGGGCGGTTGACGCTGCCCTTCTGCGGGTCGTTCTCGCCCGTGAGCAGCTTCATGAACGTGGACTTGCCGGCCCCGTTCGGCCCCGTCAGGCCATAGCGCCGCCCCGCCGTGAACTGCGTGGAGACCTCCTCGAAGAGGATCTTGTTGCCGAACCGCATGGAAACGTTGCTGACTGAGATCATGAATTTCTCATTGTACCAGCCGAAAGGCATGATGGGGACGTGCAGCCCGGAGACGCCGTCCAGACCCCGCTTGGCAAGGGCGTCGTGCGCGAAGTGCGCAACGGTGGGCGCGTGCTCGTGGATCTGGGCGGTCGGGCGGTAGAGCTGCGGGCCAGGGACCTGACGGCACTCGGCCCAGAGCGCCGGCGAGCGCGCCTCCGACCGGGCCCCGACCTCTCACACCGGAGCGGCCATGGCCCCCATGTGAAGGCCGCTTCAGAGGTGGACCTGCACGGCCTGACGGTGGAGGAGGCGCTGGCGCGCGTGGATGCGGCGCTGAACGCCGCGCTGATGGCCGATCTGCTGGAACTGCGGCTGATTCACGGCCGCAGTGGCGGGCGGATTCGGGCCGCCGTGCATGCACGTCTGCGCGAGGTGCCCAGCGTGCGCGGTTTCCGGCTGGATCCAGGTAACGAGGGTGTGACGCTGGTCAGCCTGTAGGCCCAGGGCGCCCGCCTCCTCCGCCCCCGGCGGCTGTGCCGACCCGGGCGTTGTTTCCGCCCTGAGTGCGGATAGAATCACGGGATGCCCAAACTGACTGTAGAAGGATATGGCACGTTTGACGTGCCCGCGGGAAAGCGCCTCATCCTGGCCGTTGAGCAGGATGCCAATGTCGACATTCTGCACGCCTGCGGCGGCAACGCCCGGTGCACCACCTGCCGCGTGGAATTCGTGGCCGGCGAGCCGACGAAGATTACTGAAGCCGAGAAGAACCTGCTGGCCGCCAAGGGGCTGCCCGCCGGCATCCGTCTCGCGTGCCAGATTGCGTGTGATGACGACATGACCATCCGGGCCATCAGCCGCCTGGAGGGCAGTGGCCGTCCCGACGCCGGCCGCGAGCCCGAGCCGGCCATCGCCCCTCCGCCCGTCTGGGTGTAGGCCGCCGCGCCGTCGCCGCTGCCTACTCGTCCCGACCGCTCGACCGGCGCAGCACCTTCACGGTGCTGCGCTTCTTCTTGCTCGCCAGGCGCTCTTCCTTCGCCGCCTTCTTCGGCTTGGTCGCCGTGCGCCGCTTCGGCCGCACCGCGGCCTTCGCAATCAGCTCCAGCAGGCGTTCCCGTGCGGCTTCCCGGTTCTTCAGTTGGGTCCGGAACTCGCGACTGTCCACGACCACGCAGTCATCGGCGGTCAGGCGTCGTCCCGCGAGAGTTCGCAGTCGCGCCTTCACATCGTCCGGCAACGCCGACGCTCCGAGATTGAAGCGCAGCTCCACCGCCGTGGCGACCTTGTTGACGTTCTGCCCGCCAGGACCCGAGGCGCGCACGAAGCGCTCCTCGATGGCGTGTTCTTCCGGGACGTAAGCCATCGGCAATACCTTGGCGACGCGTGTTCCATACATGGGGGAAACGAACGTCGCGGGAAAACAGAACAGCATCCTGAAAAACCGTCGTCCGACCCCTGGGTGCTGTGCTGCTCGGGGTAGACACAGGATATGCTTTCCGCCTGATGCCCGACGGGACGCCAGAGTCGTCGTTTGAACTGATCGGCCGGGCCCAGTCCGGTGACGACGACGCCCTGAACCTGCTGCTGGCGCGGTACCGCCCCCGGTTGCGCCGGTGGGCCAGCGGGCGCCTTCCCCGCTATGCCAGGGATCTGGCCGACACGGACGACCTGGTTCAGGAAGCGCTCGTCGGCACCTTCAGGAACTTCGCCCAGTTCGAGACCAGGGGCGAGTGGGCCCTGCAGGCATACCTCCGTCAGGCGGTGATGAACCGCATTCGGGACGAAGTCCGCCGGGTGGCCTCGCGGCCGCAACGGACCGAGCTGGACGAGGACATCGCGGCCAAGGGCGAGTCACCCTTGCAGGCCGCACTCGGCAAGGAGTCGTTTGCACGGTATGAGGCGGCGTTGGCCTGTCTCGACGATGCCGAACGCGAGGGCGTCATTGCGCGCCTTGAGCTCGGATGCAGCTATCAGGAGATCGCGCTGCTGACGGAGAAATCCAGCGCCGATGCGGCCCGCATGATGGTGAATCGGGCTCTCGAGAAACTGGCACGGCTGATGGTCCCGCCTTCTACGTAGGCAGGGCTCCTGCCGTCGCCGCTCCCCCCATGTCACCCACGCTCCCCCAGACGCACGACCCCAGCCTCGACGCGTTGATTGCTGCCGTGGCAGACGCGTCCCACGTGGACTGGGCACGGGCGGAATCCAGTGCGGAGGGCGTCGAAGAGGCGCAGGTCATTCGCGAGCTTCGCATCCTGGCCACGCTTCGTCAGGTTGCGGCCGCGCAGGCGGTCACCTGGGGGCCGCTGGAACTGCGTGGCGTGGTCGGCAAGGGGTCCTTCGGGACGGTACATCGGGCCTGGGATGGTCGACTGAATCGAGAGGTGGCCCTCAAGCTCCTCACCTCCCAGGCCGGTCCTCAGGCCTCGTCGCGTCTGCTGGCCGAGGGACGCCTGCTGGCCCAGGTGCGTCACCCCAACGTCGTGACCGTCTTCGCGATTGACGAACACGATGGCCGGGGCGGCATTGCCATGGAGTTCGTCGACGGGCGGACCCTGAAAGAGATTGTCGAGAGCCAGGGGCCCTTCGGGGCGCACGAGGCCGTGCTGATTGGGCGCGACCTCTGCCGCGCCCTCGCCGAAGTGCATCGCCTTGGGCTGCTGCATCGCGACATCAAGGCCCAGAACGTCATGCGCGAGGCTGGCGGCCGCATTGTGCTGATGGATTTCGGCGCCGGCATGTCGGCCTTCGACAACGAGCGGCCACTGGCGGGCACGCCCGTGTATGCGGCGCCAGAGGTCCTGAGCGGCGAGCGGCCCGATGCGCAGGCCGACCTCTACAGCCTCGGCGTGCTGTTGTTTTTCCTGGTGACCGGCGCCTTCCCCGTGGTCGGTCAGACACTGGACGAGGTGCGGGACCGGCATGCCCGGGGCACACGCCAGCGCCTGCGGGACCTGCGAGCGGACTTGCCCACGGCGTTTCTGTCGGTCGTCGAAGCGGCCATCGAGGCACAACCTGGCAGGCGACCGGCCAGCGCCGGGGAACTGGGCTCCTTGCTTGACCGGACGCTCGGTGAGGCGGCAGGGCATGGTGCTCTGGCACGCAGCAGGGCCAGGGCCCATGTCCGACATGACTCGGTCGCCGTGTTGCCGTTTGACACTGAGCTGCCAGGCACTGACGTGGCATTCGTCGCTGACGCGTTCAGTTGGGAACTTGGCCGGCAGCTCGGCTCGCTGACCGGTCTGAGGGTGGTCGCCGGTGCCACGGTTGCGCGGGCCAGGCAATCGACAGGCGATACCGCCGCCCTCGCCTCCTTGCTGGATGTGTCAGGCGTGGTCGAAGGGACGATGCAGTCGGAAGGGGCTCGCATCCGACTGGTGGTCCGGCTTGTCGATGCTGTGGCCGGTGAGAACGTGTGGTCTGAGGTGTTCGTTCGACCGGCCGAGGACGTTGTCTCATTGCAGGCCGAAGTGGCCCGGAAAGTGGCTCTGGCGCTCAGATTGCGCCTGTCAGACGCTGAGCTGGCGCGCGTGGGCCAGACCGGCACCGTCCACGCCGCGGCCTACACGGCCTACCTGAGAGGGCGCCACGAGTGGATGCACCGAACCGACACCGGACTTCGGAACGCGGTGGTTCATTTCCGAGAAGCAGTCACGCTGGACCCCTCGTATGCCGAGGCGTACGTTGGCCTGTCCAACGCGTATCAGAGCTCGGGCGTGTATGGGGTCATGGAGCGCAAGGCAGCCTACGCCATGGCCGAGGCGGCCGCGGCAATGGCCGTCAACCTGAGTCCGGGTCTTGCCGAGGCCAGGGCGGCACGTGGATACGCCTACAAGAACCGCTTTCAGTGGCGGGAAGCGGAGGCAGAGTTCCTGGAGGCGATAGCCCTCAAGCCTGGATACGCCGACGGTCACCACTGGTACTCGATTCTGCTGACCCAGTTGGGTCGCCTTCCTGAGGCACTGGCCGAGGTGCGAGTGGCTCTGTCTCTCGACAGACTCTCGCTTGGCGCGCAGCTCCACTTCGCCAGCGTGCTCCTCATGGCGCGGCGATACGAAGACGCCATCAGCCAGTACCAGCAGGCGTTGCGGCTCGAGCCCGGCGTGCTGAATGGCTACCGCGGGCTCTCTGCCGCGTATGCGGCGGCAGGGCTGTTCGGACGGGCTGTCGACGCGGCGTCTGAGGCATTGTCCCGGCTGCCGGTCGGCGCAGACGACCAGCAATGCAAAGCCTCGCTGGTCTACGCCATGGTGCTGGCCGGGAGGAGAGCTGAGGTCGAACCCATGATCCAGAGCCTTCTCCTCAGGCACGCAACAGTCAGTGAGTCACTGGCTGGCACCTTGGCCACCGTCTGTCTGGCCATGGGAGACAACGACCGGGCACTGGACTGGCTCGAATTGGGATTGGAGATCGGAGATCCGGAGCTGAGCTTCCTGAAGGTGGAGCCGAAGTGGGATCCGATTCGCGCCGATGCGCGATTCACGCAACTGACGCATGCACTTAACCTCGACTGATCTGGAGAGAGATGCCCATGGCGAAGAAGACGAAAGAGAAGGCAGAGAAGAAGGCACAGAAGAAGGCTGGCTCCACCAAGGGGGCGAAGCTGAAGGCCTCAACCATGACCTTCCTGCTCGATCTGGCCACTGACAAGGATCTGCGCCGCAAGTACGACAAGGATCCGGCTGGTGTCCTGGCGGACTACAACGTCGGAACAAAGGCGACAGCCGCCCTCTTGAATGCCTCCCCAAAGGGGGCGCTCCTTCGCGTGGAAGCCGTCGAACAGAACAATCTGCTGGTGGTGCTGGAGCAGAACAACATCACAACTGCGGGCGCTTCGATCAAGGCGAAGGATCTCGTGATAGTCGAGCAGAACAATGTCGCTGGCGCCACGCGCGGCAAGAAGAAGGCCGTTGTCGCAGCCATCGAACAGAACAACATCCGGACCGCGAAGAAGCGGGGCGTGAAGTAGTGCGCGTGGTCCGCAAGACCCGTGGCTCCCTGACAGTGGTTGGCTCCGGGATTTGCGGACCCGCTCAAACAACGCTTGAGGCGGTTGCCTTCATGCGGAGGTGCGATCGCCTGTACTTTCTGGTGGCAGATCCGCTCGTGGGACAGTGGTTGCGCGAGTTGAACCCGACTGCTGAGTCACTCGAGGGCTTTTACGCAGAGGGAAAGGACAGAACGAAAACCTACGATCAGATTGCCCGCACGCTCGTGCAGGCCACGACCTCCGGGCTCACCGTGTGTGCCGTGTTCTACGGGCACCCGGGCTGCTTTGTGCAGGCGTCGCATCTGGCCATCCGCCGTCTGCGCCGGCTCGGTTATCCGGCGGAGATGAAGCCAGGCATCTCGGCCGACGCGTGTCTCTATGCCGATCTCGGCATCAACCCGGGAGACATCGGCATGCAGCACTACGAAGCGTCTGACTTCCTGCTGAGGAGGCGCAAGGTCGATCCAACGGCTGGGCTCCTGCTGTGGCAGGTGGGCGTGCTCGGTCGGAGCATCTCACTGGCGGCCCCGGCCGACCCGGCGAAGATGGCGTTGTTGGTAGCGAAGCTGAAAAAGTCCTATCCGGCTGGGCACGCAGTGGTCATCTACTACGCGGCGACCTTTCCCGGAGATCCGTACAGCGCCACGGCGGTACCGTTGAGCCGCCTGGCCACGACCGAAATCATGCCTGCTGCGCTCGTGTATCTGAAGCCTGCGTACCAACGTGAGGACGACCCCCGCATGTACAAAGCTCTGGTCGTCGCTGAAGCACCAGGCTCGCCGCACTAGCTGCAGGCCGGAAACGGCCCACAGCGATGCCAATACTCCCGCAGCATGTCGCGCAGCGCCACGATGTCGGCGGCGTGCTGACCCGGAGACTGGCCAGCGCCGACAAGTCTCCCAGAGAGTTTCGCGAGTGTGTAGACATTGGCGGTGCTCAGCATCCACGTGTCCACGCCACGGACCCGACTCAGATAAGAATCAAGCGGAAGCACCGTCTCCTGTGATATCGGGTCAAGCACCCAGAGCGCAGCGCGATCATTCGGGCTGGCTGAGCTCATCCCGAGAACCGTCGCCACGTGGAAGCCCCAGGTCGCCGAGCAGGTGGCGGTCAGGTCTATCGGGCACGTCAGGTTCTGCCCCGCTCGTGGAAGCAACCACACCTTTCCGGCAACCAGGTTCCTTGCATCGAGAGCCTTGGCGACGGACTGCGCGATCACCCAACATCCGTTGTGAGGATATTGAAAGGGAATGCCTCCGTCGGACTTGCGAGGTGGAAGCGCGCTTCTACTACTGCGAATGGTCCGGAAGGCGTCCTCGGCTCTGGTCCTGTCGACCTGATTGACCGGAGCCATGACCGTTGGTGAGTCGAACTCCTCGACGGCAACCGCTGTGGACGTGTTGGCCCGCGAAACGTCCTGTACTTTGACCTCGCTGCCACACGCAGACGTGGTTGAGATCGCCACTCCAGTCTGATCACGGAGGGCGTTCTCCAGAAGCGACAGAAGGTCCTGTCGCCCGGCGGGAAGGATCAGTGGTTGCGCCGCGCCGTCCATCAGGATTCGGACGTTCGAACCCTCCTGTGCCAGCGAATGCACGCGGCCCACCACCGGAACGGTGACGTCAACCAGAAGTCCCCCGCTCACCTCAAGGGAGAGCGGCCGGTTCAGCTGCTTGTAGGTCTCCAGTCTCGGAAGGTGCCAGGGATGCGTGGTCGAGACCCGCGCGGTTTCGCCGTTCCTGAAGCGCACCGTCGCGACCGCGCCAGCGGTGCCTTCTCGTCCGGAAGGCGTCTGGCCCCGTTCATTGATCGATGGCGCCGATATGGAGGCAACCTCTGACAGAAACGTGTCGGCCATAGTGCGAGACCCGGTGTGGACTACGGCAGTTTGATGGTGACTGCCATTGCCGGCCGGAACGTCCAGAAGCGTTCGGTCGCCAGCGCAGGCGCGGAAGGGCCAAACTGCATGCCCGTAGTCACGCCGTTCAGGAGACGGATGTCTCGTCCGGCGTGCCACAAGGCTGAGACGAACAGCGAGCGATACCCGATGGTTGCCCCTGCCGCGAAGTCGGTGGACCCGGATGCGGCATTGACCCCGGCACCACCGGACAGCAGTGCCGCGATCCGCCGGCCGCCGGGGGCCCAGTTGCCGAGCCTGTAATTCAGGAGTGCCAGCGGCACAGCGGTGGGTCTGGTGCGGGTTTCCGTGACGACTGTGAGCGGTTGGTCCTTGTCGTTGAGCACTGGAGCGCCCTGGGACACTATCGCAGCCTGTTTGAACTCCCGCTTCGGGACTGGCGAAAATGCAGAGCCGACCGAGAACTCCCAGGGGCTGTCGTTCCACGTGGCCTGGACCGGTCCAAGCTCCTTGGTCTTCTTGGAGAGTGCATCCTCAATCGTGACCTTGGTGGAAAGGCCGTGCCGACTCACGTTGCCTGTCGAGCGGGGAAATGACGTGTCTGACGTGAGCGTCTTTGACCACACGAAGTCCTCGGCGCCTAGGGTCTCACTGGCGGCCTTTATCACGACACGAGCGGATTCAATTTTCGCTGCGGCCTCTTCGAGGGTCTCCTGCCGAGAGAGGGCCGTGCCAAGGTCCGTCTGATTGCGCACCAGCGATGCGGCCGACTCTCTCGCGACTGCATCGAGTGCCATCCGAAGCGCCTTGACTTGTCCGCCAAGTGAGGGTTTCTCGAGGAGGGCCCGCATCGCGACCTGCGCAGAGTCCAGACGTCCGCGAGCCTCTTCCACATTGGTCCCGCCAGAGATTGCCCGGACTTTGGCCAGATTGTCCGCGGCGGACTTGGCGAGCACCCGGTGCGCCTCCAACTTCGGCAGAAGGCTTTCTTGTTCTCCCAGAATGGCCGTCACAGCGCTGGGTTGAAGTTCAAGATTGGGATTGGTCAACCTGGGCTGTGGGGATGGGTTCCCGTCGATGCGTCCAGTACCTGCCACAAATTGCCCGAGGGGCGTCAGAAGGGCCGCCAGACCGCTGGTCGGATCTGGCGGAGCCAGGGCCGTGACAGTTGCATCAAAGGTGACCGTGTCGAAAATGTGCTTCTTCACCCGCACCGTGAGCCTCTTCCCTTTGCCCATCCGTACCGGAAGGGGAACGACCGGGTCGTCCCGGTCAAGCTCAATCACGCAGTCGCCATTCAATCTCGCAGGAGAGCAGGTTGTGACGGGTGTCTGTCCGAAAGCCATCGAACCGCTGACGGCCATGGACAGGAATACCAGGGTGGTGCCGAGCTTTTGCGTGCGGGTCACGTGAACTCCCTCAATCGAGTGGTCTGGCGCCTTCAGCGGCGCCCAGCCGTGCTCAGCACAGGACGGCTGTGCCGAACAGGATACATGCTCCTGTCTGACCAAACGGCTGCGTTGACCGCACCGAACACCGGGGTCGCCGCGACACTCGGGATG
>JAKFYA010000132.1 GCA_021731095.1 Acidobacteriota bacterium
CTTCAGGAGCGGGTGGTTGCGGGGACCATTGCCCACCGCGCTCCACCACAGGTTCTCACCCTTGTTGAGGTCGACTGCCGTCACTCGGGAATAGGGTGGTTTGAAAATCAGGAGCCCGTCAATGCGCTGGAGCGTATTCAGGTTCGGTCCGCCGACGCCGCCGGACCGGTAGAAAAAGTCGGACGTCTTCTGGTCCGCCGGGGCCACGCGATAGACGGTCGGCAGCATTCGTGAGGGGACGTACAGGATGCCCGTTTCCGGATCAAGGGCGCCGCCCCCCCAGTTCGCGCCACCGAACGTCCCTGGCAGGTAGAGTGTGCCCTGCTCAGACGGCGGCGTATACACGGGACCATGCACGAAATTCTTGAGATTCTCCGAGGCCTGCTTCCGTAGTTCCGGTGTCCAGTCGATCAGATTCTCTTCGACAGAGCCCTGCAGCTCGAAGGCTGGCGGCCTGGTCGGGTGAGGCTGGGTCGGCGAGGTCCGTTCGCGCGGCACCGTCGACTGCGGAACGGCCCGTTCTTCAATAGGCCACACGGGTACGCCCGTCTTCCGGTCGAAGACATACGTGAAGCCCTGCTTGCCAACCTGGACGACCACCTTCCGCTTCTTGCCGTCGACGGTCACATCGGCCAGTACGGGCTGTGCCGGCACGTCATAGTCCCAGAGTCCGTGATGCACCAACTGGAAGTGCCAGACCCGCTTGCCCGTTCTGGCATCAAGGCAGACGAGTGACTCGGTATAGAGCGTGTTTCCGGGCCGGTGGCCACCGTAGGAGTCGTTGGTCCCGCCGGACACCGGCAGGTAGACGTACTCCAGTTCCGGGTCGTAGCTGATGCCGGCCCACACGTTCGTGTTGCCGCTGTAGTCGGCCGAGCCTTCCAGCCACGTCGCGTAGCCGAACTCGCCCGGGTGTGGAACCGTGTGGAAGGTCCAGACCAGCTTGCCCGTCCGGACATCAAAGGCCTTCACATCGCCGGGTGGCATGGTCTTGTAGGCCGTCGGGTCCAGGATGGAACTGCCGATGATGGCCAGGTTGCCTGCGATCAACGGGCGACGCCCCATGTAATTCTTCGTCCGGATGGCCCCGCGGATGTTCGCCGTGAGGTCCACCCGGCCGTTGGTGCCGAAGGATGCGTCAGGCGTTCCCGTCTTCACATCGATCGAATAGAGATAGGCATCGTTGGTGCTGGCGAGGATCCGGGCCGACTTGCCCGCCGCCCAGTACGCCAGCCCGCGATGAATGAACCCCGAGTTGGCCGGCTTGCCGGCCTTGTACGCCTCGGGGTCAAACAGCCATTTCGTCTGACCAGTTCCCGGGTCCAGTGCGGCCACCATCCCGAGCGGCGTGATGGTGTAGAGCACCCCATCCACCATCAGCGGCGTGTCTTCGTTCCGGGTCGAGTGCATGAGCGGACTCGACGCCTGAACCGCGCGGTCGGGCGACGCCCAACGCCAGGCAATCTCCAGCTTCTGGATATTGTCCGCATTGATCTGCGTCAGCGGGGCGTAGTGCGTCCCCCCGACATCCCCGGCGTACTCGTGCCATTCCCCGTCACGCGCGCCCTTCTGCGCCGTGAGGGCCGCAGGCAGGGTCAGACACAAGGCGAGCGCGGCTACCGCCGAAGCGAGACGTGTCAGTGGGCGCATTGTTGTGTCTCAATTCCGCTCACGCGTACCCGGTCGATGGCTACTCGGAAAAGGCCTGACGGTAAAAAGGAGAATCTGCCAAGGCGACGAAATCCACCCCGGCACAGAACCCGGCCAGGGCCAGTTCGATGGCCTGAGCCGCCATCCGGTCGCCCTGCGTCCGTGGCATGCCCCAGTTCCTGAGGCCCAGCACGGCCGCGGCATGTGCGGCGCACCACAGGGCCTGCGCCGCGGCAACCCGATCCGTGTCCCGGGGAAACACGCCAGCCTCAATGCACTCCGTGACACGCCGGCCGGATTCGACACTCTCGAGGACCTGCTGGCGGAACGTCTGGCCCATGGGCGATAACCGCTCCATGAAGAGCAGCCGGAAGAAGTCCGGGTGGTACTTGCTGAAGGAGTAATAGCGCCAGTAGCGGCTCCGGAGCCGATCCAGTGGGGTGTCGACGCGCTCCGGGGCCGTGTAGTGGGCCACCAGCAAGCGGACGCCCTCTTCCTCCAGGGCGGTGAAGATCGCGTCTTTCCCGTCAAAGTAGTGATACAGCGAGGGCGACTGGCACCCGACCGCGAGTGCGATGGCCCGCATGGTAACCGAGGAGTAGTCGCCCTCGGCGTACAACCGGAGCGCCGCATCCAGAATCGCCTGTCGCCCAATCGGAGCGCTGTTGTCCGCCCGCCGTGCCGCCACTGACGCCATCATAATGCGTCGTGGCGTCCTTTCCGCTCCCCTCTTTGGGTGTGTGCCGCTGTGGCCCCGTCAGACCACTAGTAACGAAACAGCCGCGTGAACTTGGCCACGACGGTCCGGTTCTGCAGCGGCGCGAAGCGGTCCGGGTCGACGGTCGTCCGCCCTTCGGTGAAGACCAGAAAGAAGTCGCTGCCCGGCGTGTATTCCCAGCGCAGTCGGACGTTGGTCGAGAGCGAGTGCGCATTGGAGTTGTACTGCACCAGCGCGCCAATGGCCGTCCGGGGCGACAGGGTATAGGTGGTTCGCGTCGAGACCAGCGTGGTCCGGAAGCCTCCCCACGGCAGGGCAATCCAGTTGCTGGACAGCGACGGCTCCAGGATGACCCGGTGCAGGGACACCCGTCCCGTGAAACCCGCCGAGCGCCGCGTGCCGTCATAGAAGCTGCCGACATTCCCGGTAAACGTGCCGCGCACCCGGTGTCGCGCCCCGAGTACGTAGGTGCCACCGAGACTGCTGAAGTGATAATCCCCGACCGGAATGGTGACGCCGGTCGCGATGCGGAATGGCGCCGCCAGGACCTCCCGGTCGCTGACCGCTGTGACGGACACCGTATCGCCCGTCTGATATTCAGCCTTGGCATCTCCCTGCGCGATGCGGGTCTCGAGTGTCCCATCAGTGCTCGTGGTGTTGTTGACGGTGCCCGAATAGGTGAACTTGCGCACCGAGGTGAATCGGCGCCTCGGGCGGGGGCTGAACCGGAGCGTCCCGGTGTTGGTGCGGAAGTTCTGGCGCCGGAGGAAGCCGACTTCGGGATTGAAGTTCGGCTCGACGGTCAGGTGCTGGACCGTGGCGCCATAGCGGTCGCCGTTGTAGTCGTAGCCGGCGGTGAAGCTGGCATCGCGCCCTTCCCGCCCCGCGGTCCGCGTCTGGGCGTAGTACAGCGTGACGGTGGTCAGGTTGAAGGCGAGGTTGGCATCCACACCAAGCAGGCGGTTGTCCCGCGCGTGGCTGGGGTTCCGCTCGGTGGCGAGCACACCCACATAGCTCTTGGTGAAGATGTCCCTGCGGAGCCGGAAGACTCCGAAGTTGGTGGCCGGGGCCCGCGCGGCCTCGGACTCCGCCGTCTGGATATCCACAAACCCGACGGTGTACTTCCCCACCTTCCCCGTCAGACGCGCACCGCCCTGGATCGGCACCGCCACGCCGTTCGTCAAGCCGATCTGCCGGCTGAAGAACATCGTCGGCGTATCTCCGCCGGCGCTGTTGCCCCCGTTGCTCTGGCCGCCAAAGTCGAAGATGCCTTGCCCTTCGAGAAAGAATTCACGCTTCTCCGGGAAGA
Source organism: Acidobacteriota bacterium (assembly GCA_021731095.1). Taxonomy (GTDB): domain Bacteria; phylum Acidobacteriota; class Vicinamibacteria; order Vicinamibacterales; family UBA2999; genus JAKFYA01. The sequence continues at coordinate 3,678 of JAKFYA010000132.1, forward strand.
ACAGGCCGAATCGGGTCAGGTTGACCTGTTGCAGGTCGTCTTCCACCTGCGCGAAGTCCGTGTTGTAGGTCAGGTCCGCCGTGACGCTCTTGGTGATGCCGTACTTCAGGTCCGCCCCGAAGTCGGCATCTGCGTCGTTATTGCGGACGGGACGCGTCACACGGTCCGTCGTTGACCGCCCGATGACGTACGGCTTGATGTCGATGTTGCGACCCACCGCGGGCGTGCGCACCCCCTCCAGCCTCGCGGCGCTCTCCATGCGATAGACGCCGCTGGCGCCAATCGCCGCGGGGATCCGCGTGAGGTAGGCGTGCTCCTGCTTCCACCGGATGATGCGCCGGAACTGGATACCCCAGGTCTGCGGGCCCTCGCCCGGATAGCGGATCGACTTGAAGGGAATGGCGATTTCGAACAGCCAGCCGCCGGCAAACCGGGAACACTTCGGATTCCAGACCGGGTTGAACTCGGCATTGACCTGGCGCTCGCTGACAAACTGCACGTCGCGCATGGCGCCGAGCGGATTGGTCATGAAGTAGTAGCCGCTGCGGTGGTCGTTGAACGTATCGAGCGAAATCGAGAAGTTCTCGTTCTGCACGATGTCGTTGGCCGCATCGCGCCGCATCTCGTTGGCAATGATGCGGTGGGGCTCGCTGTCCCACATCCGGCCGGACACATACAGGTTCTTCTCGTCGAAGAGCACCCAGACTTCGGTCCTCTCCGTGGTCGGCTCCCCTGCGCGCGGCTCCTGCTGAATGAACTCGGTCACCGGGGCAACGCTGGCGTAAATCGCCTCATCCAGCTTGCCATCCACCGTCAGTCCCTTGACCTCGTGGGCGTGAACGACCGGTTGCTCGACCTTGGCATGAGCGGGCTGTGCGACGGCCTCCGGAGCACGCACGAACCCGATGGCGACGGCAGCGACAACGAACACGAGGGCGGGGCGGACCATGACTCTCCTGCAGGATGACGCCCGGTCAGGCCGAGGCCTGCGGGATAGTGCCGGGACGGTATGGGCCTCAGGCTGGATTCGCCAGACATTCGCCATGGCGGCTTGGTGCTGGTCCCGGTCAAAAACGTATGGTAACCTGACACATTCTCGCGTCAGGCCGTATCCCGCCATGGGGCCTTCGGCCGGCACAGGAGTCGAATTTTCAAACGATGGCTTCACGACGCTACACCATCATTCTTGCTGACCGGACCACCGGCGTCGTTCGTCGCGCCACGGTGTCCATCCGTCCGTTCGCCATCGGGGCGTGCGTACTGGCCTCCCTGCCGATCCTTGTCGGCATCGGTGCCGCGTGGAAAGCCAAGAGTGACGTCGTGAACCTGGTGGCCAGCCATCAGGCCCTGGAAATCGAAAACAACAGTTATCGCCAGGCCACTGAGGCCCTGTCGGGCCAGATTGCATCTCTGCAGGCCACCGTCTCCGACCTGGGTGCCAAATCGGCCCTTGATCCGAAACTGGCCCAGTCGGTCGATCGCCTCCCCGCCTTCGTCAAGGCGCGAGCGATGGGGGGTTCCACCGAGGTGCAGAAGAGCGCCCAGAACGCCCTGGCCTCACTCTCGAATCCCGAGGACACCTTCGGCCTGCTGCGCACCATTCTTCAGACCATCGAATCGCGTCTCGACGTGGTGAGCACGACCGTCGAACGACGGAATGCGCTGGTCAACGCCACCCCGTCCATGTGGCCGACGCACGGCTGGCTCACCTCCGCGATGGGGATGCGCACCGATCCGGTCAATGGCGGCAACAACTTCCACAGCGGACTGGACATCGCGGGCGACAAGGGCCAGCTGGTCTTCGCCACCGCGGCGGGCAAAGTCACCTTTACCGGGTTTTCCGGTGATTACGGCAACCTCATCGTCATTGATCACGGCTTCGGCCTCCAGACCCGCTATGGCCACCTGTCGGCCTACAAGGTGAAGGTCGGAGACCAGGTCAAGCGCGGCGGTCAAATCGGCAACGTCGGCGCAACCGGTCGGGCTACCGGCTACCACCTGCATTACGAGGTGTTGGCCAACGGCAAGCTGCTCAATCCGCTGCAGCTGCTCACCCAGAACCCCGGGGCCCGCTAGCCTTCGGCCGGCTCGTCCGGTTCCTTCCCTTTACGGGAAGGCTTGGCTACAATCGCGGGATACCCTCTACTCACTTATCCCCTCATGCTGGGCCAACTTCTCGCGAAAGTCATCGGCACTCAGAACGAGCGTGAGCTCAAGCGGCTCCAGCCGCGCGTCGCCGCTATTGGCGCGCTGGAAGCCTCGCTCACGCCCCTCACCGACGCCCAGCTGCAGGCCAAGACCGACGAGTTCCGCCAGCGGATTGCGCAGGGCGAAACCGTAGACGACCTGCTCGTCGAAGCGTTCGCGGTGGTGCGCGAGGCCGGTCGGCGCGTGCTCAACATGCGCCACTTCGACGTCCAGCTCATCGGCGGCATGGTGCTGCACAGCGGCAAGATTGCCGAGATGAAGACCGGCGAGGGCAAGACGCTGGTCGCCACCCTGCCGGCCTACCTCAATGCCCTGGCCGGAAAGGGCGTCCACGTCATCACGGTGAACGACTATCTGGCCCGCCGCGACTCGGAGTGGATGGGCCGGCTCTACCGCTTCCTCGGGATGAGCGTTGGCGTCATCCAGCACGAGCTGACCGACGCCCAGCGTCAAGTGGCCTACGGTGCCGACATCACGTACGGCACCAACAACGAGTTCGGCTTCGACTACCTGCGCGACAACATGAAGTTCGAGTTGTCCGCCATGGTGCAGCGCAGCCATCACTACGCCATCGTGGACGAGGTGGACAGCATCCTCATCGACGAGGCCCGCACGCCGCTCATCATTTCCGGCCCGGCCGAGGAGTCGACGGACCTCTACTACGAGGTCGATCGCATCATCCCGAGCCTGTCGAAGGGTGCCGTCACCCGTGGCGACACCAAGGCCGAGGAACGTGAGGCGCTTGAAGCGACCGGCGACTACATCGTCGACGAGAAGCACAAGACCGTCACGCTCACCGAGACGGGGATGGCGAAGGCCGAGCAGCTCCTGTCGCACCGACTCGTCGGTGGCGGCGGGCTCTACGAACCGGCCAACATGCCGCTGTTGCATCACGTGCATCAGGCACTCCGGGCCCACACCCTGTTCCACCTTGATGTCGAATACATGATCAAGGATGGCCAGGTGGTCATCGTCGACGAGTTCACGGGTCGCCTGATGCCGGGCCGCCGGTGGAGCGACGGGCTGCATCAGGCCGTCGAGGCCAAGGAACAGGTGAAGATCGAGCGCGAGAACCAGACGCTCGCCACCATCACCTTCCAGAACTACTTCCGCAAGTACACCAAGCTGTCCGGCATGACGGGCACGGCCGAGACCGAAGCGCCCGAGTTTGCCAAAATCTATAACCTCGATGTCATGGTGGTGCCCACCAACCGGGCCATGACGCGCATCGAGGAGCCGGATCTGGTGTATCGCACCGAGCGCGAGAAGTTCGAGGCCATCGTCTCGGACATCCTGGAGAAGCAGGCCGTCGGACGACCGGTCCTGGTCGGGACGGTGTCGATCGAGAAGTCCGAGCGCCTGTCGGTGATGCTCCGCAAGCGCGGCATCAAGCACATCGTACTCAACGCCAAGTACCACGCGCAGGAAGCCGACATCGTCGCGCAGGCCGGCCGCCGCGACATGGTGACCATTGCCACCAACATGGCCGGCCGCGGCACCGACATTCTGCTGGGCGGCAACGCCGAGTTCATGGCCCGCCAGCAGGCGCTGGGCGAAGAGGTGGCGGAGCGTCTGCCGAAGGGCGAAGAGAAGTTCGTGGACGACGAAGAGTTCGTCTACTTCTTCCACATCGACGGGTTCTTCCGGGTCCCCCGCCCCGAGTGGGAACGCATCTTCGGCCACTTCCGCAAGCAGACCTCCGAGGCCCACACTGATGTCGTGGGTCTGGGCGGCCTCCACATCCTCGGCACCGAGCGCCACGAATCACGGCGCATCGACAACCAGCTTCGCGGCCGTGCCGGTCGACAGGGTGACCCCGGGTCGTCACGGTTTTACCTGTCGCTGGAAGACGACCTGATGCGCATCTTCGGCTCCGATCGCATTTCGGGCCTGATGCAGCGCCTTGGCATGGAAGAGGGCGTGCCGATTGAACACGGCATGGTCACCAAGGCCATCGAGCGCGCCCAGAAGCAGGTCGAAGCGCAGAACTTCGCCGTGCGCAAGCACCTGCTTGAGTACGACGATGTCATGAACAAGCAGCGCGAGAGCGTCTACACGCTGCGCCGCGAGATTCTCGAAAGCCGCATTCACCTGTCCGAAGAGGAACTCGGCGACACCCGCGAGTACCTCATGGCGACGGCCGAGGAAACCGTGCAGGACATGGTTGATCGGTACGTCGGCAAGGATGTCGACCTGGAAGACTGGGACACCGACGCGCTGGGTCGCGACGTGGTCCGCGTGTTCGGTCTTCCGCAGGACGTCGTCGACGAGGCTGTCGGCGACGACCGGAACACCGAAGAGATCCTCGACGCCCTCTGGACCGCCGTCAAGACGGACTATGCCGCCAAGGAGGCCGTGGCTGGCCCGGAGTTGTTCCGTCGTGTCGAGCGCGACGTGATGCTGCAGATCGTCGACACGCAGTGGAAGGACCACCTCTACAGCCTCGACCATCTGAAGGAAGGCATCGGCCTGCGCGGATACGGACAGAAGGACCCGCTGGTCGAGTACAAAAAAGAGAGCTTCTCGCTCTTCCAGGACATGAAGGCGCGCATCGAGGAAGAGATCGTGCGCTATCTCTTCCACCTTCGCCCCATCATCGGCGAGGACGAGACGCCCGAGCCGCCACCGGTGGTGGAACGTCGCGCGCCCACCATGACCATGTCCCGTCCCGCCGCGGAATCCGTGGTGCCCGCCTTTGCGGCGTCACGTCAGGATGGACCGCCTCAGCCCGCACGCGTCGGGGGCGACGACGTCATCGCCACGGTCAAGCACGACGGCCCCAAGGTGGGTCGAAATGATCCCTGCCCCTGTGGCAGTGGCAAGAAATACAAGAAGTGCCACGGGGCTGGCGCATGAAACCAGGGCCGACGCATGTCGGCCCTTGCTGTTTCAGCCCCCTGTCGCCTGCGCCCCGAGGACACCATGGACCCGAAGAGTGAAAGCCTGACCATGACTCACGCCGACCACGGCATTGCCACGGCCCTCACCTTTGACGATGTGCTGCTGGTTCCCCAGCATTCCACCGTCCTTCCCACGCAGGTGGATGTCTCCACGCGCCTGACCCGCAACATCCGGCTCAATGTGCCACTCGTCAGCGCGGCGATGGACACGGTGACCGAGTCGGGTCTGGCCATCGCCATGGCCCAGCAGGGTGGTATCGGCATCATCCACAAGAACCTCTCCATAGAGGAGCAGGCCTCCGAGGTTGACCGCGTGAAGCGGTCGGAGAGCGGCATGATCGTCAACCCGATCACCCTCTCCCCCACCCACCGGATATACGAAGCTCTCGATCTGATGAAGAGCTACCGGATCTCGGGTGTGCCGATCACGCAGGATGGCAGCAAGGAAGGCCGCCTCGTCGGCATC